>NZ_KV840197.1:277897-286850 GCF_001839145.1 Staphylococcus sp. HMSC62D11
TAAGAATTCATTATGAATTCTGTCCCGCTCCCTTATTATTTAATATTGTTAAAACCAACCATTATATGTTTTGCAACTGTTTTTTACAATCAGCTATTGAATCAGAATTATGAGATATTTTTTTGAGAAACAAAGTACTGGCAATACCCAAGTGAATATGATTTTTTATAAAGAATATAGATATTGGCGACGAACTAAGATTCTAATTTTCACAGCATATTTAATGATTTTTAAAAATATGTTTATATTCAATTTTTTCTATTTGGGGCAGTGATCTATATGGTTTAGATAGGTAAAATATAAGGCTGCCGATTATAAATATCAGACCTGTAAGAACAAGCGTATAATCAAGACCTAAATATTTAATTAATACACCACTAGATAAGCTGCCTAAAGGTAAAGTCATTGCAGATATGCTAGTTATTATAGTAGTAATGCGTGCTAATAATTTTTCAGGAGTTACCTTTTGTTGGATTGATACTAGAGAAACGTTACCTATACTAATAGTGATAAATGAGATTGGAAATAACATCATAAAAATAATATTAGGAACATAGTTAATAAATATTAAAAGTAAACCCGAGGATAAATATAAAAATATCAAGATTTTACCATAACCAATATTTACATTCTTTATATAAGGCGCAAGTAATGAACCAACAATTAAACCTAATGAAAGTAAGCTCATTAATAAGCCAAAATAAAATGAACCACCAAGATAATTTGCTTTTAAAGGGATCCAAGTATAAAGAATTCCTAATCCAAAATTAAGAATGGAACTTGATACAGCTATTAAAAGTAATAAAGAATGATATACCTCTTGAAAGCCTTCTTTTAAATTATTTAAATATTTACCTTTATATATAGATTCTGTTTGTGTTACAGGCCATTTTATTAACATAAAAAATAAAGCAGCGATTAAAAATATTAACGAATTACCAAAATATAATGGAATGAAAGAGAGTGTAGCAACAATAATACCACTTAAAGCATTCATGATAACATCTGTACCTTGATAAGCCACACTCATAGCAGAATTTGCTTTAACTAACGCATCATTACTTACCAAAATAGGAATTGCTTTTGACTGTGCTGGATAACCTATTTGCGCACAAAACATAGCGAGTGTCACTAAAATAATTAAAAGATAAACATTTAAGATGCCAACAAAATACAAAAAAGTTATAGTTAATAAAATTAAAAATTGAAGAATAGGTGTTATGATGAGCGTCTTTCTTAAAGCAATGGCATCTACTATAGGCCCAAACAAAAAAGAAATACATATAGGAATCATTAATAATGTATTTGTTAATCCAACTAATACTGAATGATGTGTCCATTGTAAAACTGTCCATGTTGTTGCTACATAATAAAGGCTATCTCCAGCATTAATTAAAATTCTTGCTAAAAGTAGATTGAAAAAAGATTTGTTTTTATGTAAATGTTTCATATTTATCATCCTTAATTATAGTACTTTAATTAAATTATAAGTTTTTTAGTATAAAAATAAAGTATTATTAACAAATTCATCAGTATACAATTAATTAAATTATGGTATAGAAAAAATATTGAATAAACATATATTATGCTATCTAGATGTCCATTGCCTGATTTACAAATAATTTTAACGTTGAATGATAATTTATGTTGTAAGACGCAAGTTCAATAATTCTAATGGCAATGCTCAAATAATTCGATAGATTTAGAGTACGAGTACTTAAGGACGTTGAGAAACTACAAAATGTTTAGTATATTATAGATGTAAATTACATATTTTATAGAAGCTAAATGCCGGTTATATCATACTTAATGAGTATTGTTTTTTATTTATGTTTAGCCTGTGTCGTTTCCATTCCATCGATGATTTTAGGGATTAAGAAGCATAATGAAAGAAAAAAGAATAATTAGAGATAGATATATGTTATATTTTCGATGTATTTATATAAATTCAGTCATGTTGAAATAATTATTTCATGAAATTGCCAACTGAAATATCACGTATATCTTAAATACTTCTTTTCCATAGTTAAGAACAGAACATGCTGTTTCTTTTGCATAAAAGAACTTTGAAAATGTGAACGCTTATGCGTATATTTTTCTATTTTACTAAATATAAAAATATTACTAATTCATGTTACATTTTTTTACAAACATGTAATAATAAAAATAGGGTATTTACAAGAAAGATATTTAGTAAAATAGGGGTTATTTAAAATGGCAAATAATACAAAATATTTTCATCATGTTGAACATAGAAAGTTTCAAAATCATTCTAAATTTACATTATGGTTATCATTAGTTATAACGCTCATCTTTACGATTGTTGAATTTGCGGGTGGTATCTATGCGAATTCTTTGGCGTTACTTTCGGATTCATTTCATATGCTGAGTGATGTCTTAGCTTTAGGGTTATCTATGGTTGCGATTTATTTTGCGAGTAAACCGCCCACAAAAAATTATACTTATGGTTTCTTAAGACTTGAAATTATTGTTGCTTTCCTTAATGGACTGGCTTTAATTGTTATTTCTTTAGGGATTATGTATGAGGGTGTCATGCGTATCATTCATCCAGAACCAGTCGAGAGTGGTGTCATGGTTGTTATTGCTACACTTGGGCTTCTCGTTAATATCATTTTAACGTTGATTTTAGTTAGATCTTTAAAAAAAGAAGACAATATCAATATTCAGAGTGCGCTATGGCACTTCATGGGGGATTTGTTAAATTCTCTTGGTGTTATTGTGGCTGTAGTATTAATTCATTTTACAGGTTGGGAAATCATCGATCCAATCATTAGTATCATTATTTCACTTATCATATTTAATGGTGGCTATAAGATTATAAAAAATGCGTGGAAAGTGCTTATGGAGCGCGTTCCAGAAGGATATAGTTCAGACGAAATTATCGATCATATGAAACGTATTGAAGGTGTTATTGATGTACATGAATTTCATTTGTGGAGCATCACAACGAACCAAAGCTCTCTTAGTGCACATGTGGTTTTAAGTGATAAATATATTAAATCTCCATATGCGACCATTAATAAAGTCTCAGATTTACTTAAAAATAAATATCATTTAGAACATGTCACACTTCAAATTGAAAATATTGAACTCAATCATTTGAATGAAGATTACTTTAAGCAA
Organism: Staphylococcus sp. HMSC62D11; assembly: GCF_001839145.1. Lineage (NCBI taxonomy): Bacteria > Bacillati > Bacillota > Bacilli > Caryophanales > Staphylococcaceae > Staphylococcus > Staphylococcus sp. HMSC62D11. The sequence continues at coordinate 281,042 of NZ_KV840197.1, forward strand.
TATCAGGGTGATTCTCAAGACTAATATGGCACGATATTTTATTATTTTCTAAATAGCTGATACATATGTCGTTTAAAAAACAATAATTTAATACTACTACTGTTTCCTATGATATGTTAATAACATGTCAGGTTGACTATCATGAATCAACAGATAAATAGTGAAGAAAGAATTTTGCACGAATCTAATTTATATCATAGAAATTATATGATAGTCTATACATAAATAAGCAGTAAATTTAATATAGGTGGTCTTATAATGAGTATAAAAGAAATGTGGGATTATTTAGTAAATAAAAAGTGGACATCTAAAGATATTGGTATACTTATTTTTTATGTTATTGTCGCAAGTATCTTTGCCACACCAGTACTAGGAATTCCTCTAGGTGTGTTGGCCTTTCTAATTATTAATGAAGATGTTTTGGATGATAATAAAAAGCAATAAAATATTTATATTGGATTAAGAGTTACAGCACTCATGTGTTGTAGCTCTTTTTTTAATTTTCTTTATAAATTAAAAAAAGATGTCAGTGACGTCTTCTTATTTTATAATATAAATATTTAGTTGTCAACATCTCTATATTTTGATAATATAAAATAAAAAAATAAATATAATATACATCGATGGAAGTATAAGGGATGTGAAGACATGTTGCATTCAAAGAAGTTGCTGATATGCTTGCTCGTTTTAACGCTTTTTATTGGAGGGTGTGGCATGAACAACAAAGATAATAATAGAGAAGCTCAAATTAAACGTAGTTTTAATAAAATGTTAAGCATTTATCCGACTAAAAACCTTGAAGACTTTTATGATAAAGAGGGCTTCCGAGACCAAGAATTTGATAAAAACGATAAAGGAACCTGGATTATTAGCTCTGAAATGAATATTCAAATAAAAGGAGACAATTTGAAGTCAAGAGGTATGATTTTATATATAAATAGGAATACTAGAAAAACAAATGGATATTTTGAAATAGATGAAATAAGTGAAGACAAAAAAGGAAGACCACAGAGTAAAGAAAAGAGATATCCAGTAAAAATGGAGCACAACAAAATCATTCCAACAAAACCAATAAATGATAAAAAGTTAAAAGAAGAAATAGAAAACTTTAAATTTTTTGTACAATATGGCAATTTTAAAGATATCAATGACTACGGAGATGGTGATTTTTCATACAATCCCAATGTGCCAAGTTATTCAGCAAAATATCAATTAACTAATGATGATGATAATGTGCGACAGTTAAGAAAAAGATATCATATTCCAACCAATAAAGCACCTAAGTTATTGTTGAAAGGTGATGGCGATTTCAAGGGTTCATCTGTTGGTTATAAAGATATAGAATTTACCTTTGTAGAAAAAAGAGGAGAAAATATTTATTTTACTGATAGTATTAATTTTAATCCAACTGAACATGACGAAAGATGATAATAAAATATTTATATTTGATAAATAAGCTAGAACATCATTATGTTTTAAGCTATGAACTAAATATTGACAGTAGTTGACTGGGTTGAAAATACGCTGATACCAAGCTTTTTCCAATCATAGTCAACCTTGCCGGAGCGGGACTACGAATTCATTATGAATGCTGTCTCGCTCCTTTTTATTATGAACTGTATCCATAAAACAGCTAATACTTTATTAATAGCTGAAAGGCCTAACAATAATTAATATTTATTAGATTATTCTGCATATTAATAGTATATAATTTAATTAATTTTTTTAATATAATAATCATACTAGGTTTACATTCTTTTAAAGTCGTCTTGATATCTTAAATATGTAAGGCGATGTTATTCAATTTAATTTAGGGAGGAATTACAGTTGTATTTGCAAACAAAAAAATCAAAATGGATAAGTGGTATGGCTAGTATGGTTATGGTCTTAAGTATGACTATGTATTGTCCAGGAAATGCTGAAGCAAGTGGTGCGGGACAAGGTCCTGATCAAGCTACAAATCAAAATGAAATTAAAGTGACACAGACTAAACCACATGTTGCACCAATACCTACAAAAAACAGTCCGAACCGAATTATGACAAATTTTAATGGCAATACTCAGAAAGAAATGGGCTTTAGTTGGTATACAACGGATCGGTTCAAAGATGCTAAAGTTTGGGTTTCTGAATCTGGACGTTTTGATGATGCACAAATATTTAATGCTAAACCTAAGAAGGTGAACTCAAAATATCTTGAGCGTGATGATAGTGGTCATTTTATTTTTAAAGATGTACAAAAAGATGATGAAGGTAACGTAATCAAAGATAAAAATGGCAAGGAAAAAGTAAACGGGTATTATACTGATGCAAACGCACATGGCCCAGAATGGACAAGTGGTAATGAACATGGTGAAGCTACGTTAACATCACAAACAGAATATACATATAAAGCAAAAGCAACGGGCTTAAAACCAAATACAAAATATTACTATAAAGTGGGCAGTTTGCAAGGTGGTCAAAGTACTGTTGGACAATTTCAAACATCAGGTAACAAAGGGGATGCCTTTAAGTTTGTTCAATACACAGACACACAAAATGCGTTTTGGAATGAACATGTTAGAAATGAGGCACAATTTGGAGCTGACACATTAAATCAAGCAATTCAAACGGCAGGCAATCCTAATTTTGCATTGCATACGGGGGACTTCGTAGAGACAAGCGAAATTGAAGATGAGTGGACAGATTTATATGATCAATCAAGACCGTCATTTATGTCTTTACCTGTAGCTGCTACAGCTGGGAATCATGATGAACATGCGTTTAATGAAGATGATCCAAAACTATTAGGACAATTTAATCAACACGTCAATGTGCCAAAAGCAAATAATGCAGTTAATGGTGGTTCTTATTATTCATTTGACTATAATGGTGCACATATGGTTGTAGCAAATACAAATGACAATAAGAAATCAAAAGATAATCCAGATGAAAAAGCAATTGGTAAACAACAAATGGCATGGATTAAAAATGATATTAAACAAGCCCGCAAAAAAGGTGCTAATTGGATTATTTTAAACTTGCATAAACCAATGTATTCTAAATCTTATCACGCTTTATCAGATGAAGACATTCAAAAAGTTCGCAACGAACTGACAAAAGAAATTGACGATTTAGACGTTGATTTGGTATTGCAAGGTCATGATCACGTGCTTGCACGCACGCATTCACTTAGACATACCTCAACTAAAAACAGTTTTGTTAATGCTAGAAAAGAAGATGCCAAGCAAATATTAGGCGATGATCATGTTGAATATTATGACAATCCTAAAGGATCAGTGTACGTCTTACCAAATACAGGTGGTACAAAGGCCTATGACGATATTTATGATCGTTCATTAAAACACATCAAAAAAGTAAGACCAGAACTTAAAGGATTAACGCAACGTCAACTGGATCATTATAACAGTTTGTTTGCTGTAGGAAAGCAACCACAAAAGACATCTGCATTTAAAAATAAACATGCAAACAATAGAGATTCTTCAGCACAAAACTTTTCAGTGTATGAAGTTTCAGGCAATAAGTTAAAAGTTAAAATATATCAATTATACGGTGATATTAGTAAAGGGGAACCAAGAGATATTAAATTAATAGATGAGTTTGGAATTAAGAAAGATAAAAACAAACGATAAAGAGCTATTCTTATGAACTAAATCATAAGTTAAGATAATGGACGATGTGACTGTATTTTGAACAGGGTTAGTAAGAATGGAGTGTTAAACTTTGATGACAGGCAAAAGATACATGGCAGTATTACTAACAGTTTGCATGGTATTGACGGCATGTGATAGTCATGGCGATAAGCAAACAGAAGCTTCTGGCACACCACATGTTGAGCATCATGATAAAGAGCGACAACAGTTAAAAAAGGATGTGCTTAAGTGGGCGAATAAACAAGGTGAACAGCATAAGCGGGCCGTTACCAATCGCTATTTTGGTAGTGGAGAGATATCGACTGGTGATTGGTACGCCTTAACCGCAGATGGTCAGCTACAAGTGAGTAATCAAAACAAACCCGGACCCAAGGCATTTAAACTCCATACGCTTGCAGGGTTTGTAACGTATAAATCAGCACATAAGCAAACTGGAATAGATTCTCGTGCCCAAAACTTATCTAATGTAGAGGGTTATGCAAATGTTGCAGATATGTCATATCCCATAACCAAATATTTAATCGCAGATAATGGTAAAGTATATAAATATCAATTTCAGAAACAAGATGATACGAGGTTATCTAGTGGCTTTGCGCCGAAAGATCATAATGACAAAGATCCCAATCTTAGTCCGAATATACAATTTAAAGAAGTAAACAATGCCACAATGAAACAACTTTTGAAGCAGCTAAAGCATAAATATCCACAGTTATTTCGTGAATCATAGCATTAATAAAAGTACGAAGTAATTTAGAAATAGCAAAATCTATGGTGGTCCTAGCACAAATAAATAGAATTCATTTCAATACCACTAAGATGATTATAGCCGTATGATATTTCAAGGTATCTTGATTTTCATACGGCTTAATTATTTCATTTATAAGTTCTAATTTCTGGCGCTTGATAACATTGAATAAATTGTTCCATTTCATTAATATTATCTGAGAATAGCATATGTTGGCGATCTGTTTGACTCAAGAAGCCTTCAGTAACCATATGATCGTAAAAGTGTTGAATATGGTCGTAGTAATTATTAATGTTATAAAAAATACAAGGGTTTTGGTTTTGTCCAATTCTTGACCATGACACAACTTCGGAAATCTCTTCAAGTGTTCCCGGACCTCCAGGAAGTGCAATGCATACATCACCAAGAGATAAGATTTTTTCTTTACGTTCAGACATTGAATTAACAATGATTAATTCATCTAAGCCATTATGGGCTAATTCTCTTTGTTGCAGAAATGTGGGCATGACACCAATTGTTTTACCACCATGTTGTATGACGCTATTTGCAATCGCTCCCATTAAACCTGCATTGCCACCGCCAAAGATAAGCGTATGGTTTTGTTCAGCAATCCATTGACCTAGCTGAATTGCGCCTTCTTTATAAATACCGTTGTGGCCTTCACTCGCACCACAATAGACAATAATATTCACATGTTTCACTCCTAAGAAGTTTCGTTTTTTGACAATAATACATTATAAGTATAGTAAAATGTTTAAGCAATATAAAGCGATATTTTGGATTAAGTGATGCATGAATCATTATTCTGCTCTTTATTAACACCCTAAGTTACGTTATATTGTAACCAGAAATGTAAAAACACAATTGGGTTGGTAGTCCCAATGCAAAGTTTAGCTTTGTCAGTAACCTTCCTCCTCAGGTCGTCCATCATTTCTAATTGCTAAAAATTAGAGGAGGGGTAGCATGGAGCTATCTATATTACATGATGGTCAGTTTTTTATAGGTTTGGTTGAATACCGTAAAGGTCAAAAGGTGAAATTTGTAAAATACACGTTCGGTGTAGAGCCAGATGACGAAGTAGTATTGCAATTTATTACCAATCATTTATTAGCTTGTTTAGATAATGCGGAGGTTGAAATAAATAGCAAACCGCCAAAGAAACACCTTAATCCTAAACGATTACAACGTCGTGTGGCTAAAGAACAAAAACAGCCTAAAGATTTAACAAAAGCACAAATGGCATTAAAAGAAGAACAACAACGGAAGAAAAAGCGCCGTAAACAACGTTACAAAGCAGATAAAGAAGCTGAAAAAGCCTATAAAAGAAGAGTCAAAAGAATTAAAGCAAAAGAAAAACATAAAGGCCATTAATGTGTATTGGGAGCGGGACAGCATTCATTATGAATTCGTAGT
>NZ_KV840197.1:286950-330076 GCF_001839145.1 Staphylococcus sp. HMSC62D11
GGGACAGCATTCATTATGAATTCGTAGTCCCGCCTCGCCAAGGTTGACTAGGATTGAAAAAGCTTGGTATAAACGTATTTTTAATCCAGTCAACTATTGCCAATATATCGTTCATAGCCTAAAACGTTATGATGTCTCAGACGCATCACCCTTAGCGTTATATTTTAATGTTAAGGGTGAAATTTTATATAAAAGAACAAAACTAAGCTAGTTGAAAATTTTGAAATAGTGGTGACATACTTATCCCAATAAAATAGGGAATGAAAGTAATAAAATGTGTCTTTAATTAAGGAATGAGCTATACAAAGGAGAAAATCGTATGTATTCAGAGCAAGAAACATATGACTTTATTTTATCGGTAGCTCTAAGACGCTTATGACAGATTAATATAGAAAAAATAAAGGAGAGATATAATGATACAAGCCATTAACCATATTTGTTTTTCTGTAGCTGATTTAGCGACATCTATAGACTTTTATGAACGTATTCTTCAAGGTGATTTATTAGTACAAGGACGAACTACAGCTTATTTTAATATTGGAGGATTGTGGATTGCTTTGAATGAAGAACAAAATATACCAAGAAACGAGATTCAATATTCCTATACACATATTGCCTTTTCTATTGAAAATAAAGATTTTGATGCTTGGTATGATTGGCTTGAAAAACATGAAGTACCTATTTTAAATGGACGACTAAGACATCTTAAAGATAAAAAATCAATTTACTTTACAGATCCAGATGGTCATAAATTAGAACTTCATACTGGCACGTTGCAAGATCGTCTAGCTTATTATAAAGATGACAAACAACATATGACTTTTTATGTATAAAGTAAGCAGAATAGTGTTATATAAAAATAGTAAAGAAGTTAAAACAAAAAGCACGCCACACAGCATATTATGATGCAGTGAGGCGCAAGTTATAAATATTAATATGGTTGAAATAATTTTTTCCATTGATAGCTAACGGCTATAGCTATACTCATAACTAATAATAAAAGAGGGAGTTCTGAAGCCATATAGCCTTGCGGTAAGTGAACCGTGAAATGTGCACCAAGCATAATGACTATGAAGCCAATAGCGATGTAATTAGTTAATAGACCGACAATCATCATGATACCACCAACAAGTTCAAAGAGGCCTAATAAAATGCCGACAAATGCAGGGAAGCCCATATTAGACATCATTGTCATAGGCTCGTGAAAACCACCGATTGCTTTTTGAGCACCATGAACAGTGAATGTAATGCCTAACATGACACGAATTAGAAGAAGGCCAAATTTCAAAAAATCACCCTTTCAATAGTATATTTAGTATAATAAATATACTATAACAATAAAAATATTACGAGGCAAGTTTATGCACCTCGCAAAACATATGATTACTATTTATCAAAGATTTTTATTTCTGTAGTTTCTGATTGTATATCAATCACCAACGTATCATCGAAAAGATATGTAGTGGGCGTTTCACCTTTTAAGTCAATTTCTGCTAATATTTGAAAACTACTATCATCAATTGGCTCTATAACTGAAAGGCTTTGTTCAAATTCTTGAACAGCGATGTTGCGTTTAGATTGAATATGAATATCCCATGCTGGCATGTTATCACTTTTTTCATTATCGTATAGTTCTATATATTAACTAAAACTTTGTTCAAATTCTACAAAAGTTTTAGTCGTTACACTTATATGATTGATGCGATCCCCTGACACATCACCATTAATATAACCATTATTAATGAGCACCTTACAATTTTCAACAAAATCATGATAATCTCTATCACAAAAATAGGCGTCTTGTGCTGATACAGAATCTTTAAAGTCGTTTGCTTTATCCTCAGGTTGACCAGCATTTGAGCGTTCCATGTAAAGTTTGTAAAACTTTGCAATGGTATATTTTTGTTCTTGCGTTAATTCATCCATAAATATGCCTCCTAAAAAACATCATATACCTATAAATACCCTCTATATAGTCAGGAAATGTTTTGAACGGCATATTGTAATAAAAATGTCTTATTTTGCTTTTTCTATCCCTTTATGAACAGCTTTCGCAAATTTATAAAAAGTATGCGTGTAATTATCACTGTTATTACGTGTTGTTTTATCTAGTTTCAAGTCTTTAAAAAAGAGTTGACGTTGTTTCGTAGTTAACTCCAATTGCACACCTGAATCAGTGCCATTTTGATTAACAAAATTATCTTCCGACATTGCTTCAATTCCTTTAGGGCTAGACTTAATAGTAAAGCCAGCTTTGCGCAGTTCAGTGCGAATCGCTTTGGCCATATATTTGTCTTTTCCACCGATGTAAATAAGTGGATCTTCACCATTAAAGCCATGAACCGATATCGTTTCTTTTGTAGCTGCTAGCATATTCATTAATTGAGGTTCATCATAATTGGTTGAAGTAATATGTAAACGTTGATTATCTGCAGGTAATAATCCTTGAAAACTATAAAAATCATACTTCCCTATATTAGCAATGCGGCGAGCAATTTCAGTCGATCCAGGTTCAATCCCACCACCATGTATGGCAGTGATTAAAATATTATCGTTTTTCACATGCTTAGTGCTAATTTTCCAGTCTTTGTTTTGTGTCGTGTGATGCTTTAAGTCATTAAAATCTTTGTAGGTATCTGAGGTTTGGTTAACGGCATTTTGACGCGTAAAATAAATCGCACTAAAAAGGGCGATAATTGTTATAATAAGGCCAATAACCAAGGCATAATAATATTTTTTATTCCAGTGTCGTTGCATAAAAACTCCTTTTAGTAAAAAATAATATAAAACTTAAACTTTAGAAAGTATAATTGAAAACAATTTAAATATAAAGCATTTGCGGCTTTAAAGCATTATAAATGCTAAAAAAATTAAATAAATTTAAAGATTAACGCATATAATACATAAAATTCATCCAAACTTTACAAAAAAAGGATAGAAAATAAGTGAAGGACGTGATGATTATGAATAAAGATCTATTAAGAAAATACTTCCAAAACGAAGATTTTCACCCCATTACTATTGTCGTAGGAGCCAAAAGAATCACCCTAGAAAACGACATAAACATCGACTACCAAAACGAAGTCATCATCTATCCCATGCCCCAAACCACACGAATCATACCATTCACATCCATCACCTATATCGACCTAAAAGACACAAAAAACACCCACATCAACCTATACAAACTAGAATAGGGGCCCCAACAAAAAGGAATGCGCCAAGCATTTCAACGAACAACGCAAGTTGGGGTGGGGGCCCCAACAAAAAGGAATGCGCCAAGCACTTCAACAAACAACGCAAGTTGGGGTGGGGGCCCCAACAGAGAGAAATGCGAAGCGCATTTCGTCAAGCACAGCAAGTTGGGGTGGGCCCAACAGAGACAGTTTGGCACATCATTATATTTTAGGCTATGAACGATATATATTGGCAGTAGTTGACTGGATTGAAAATACGCGTATATCAAGCTTTTTTCATCCATTTTTCGGATGTTTTATATGTAAAATGTAAATATATATTAAAAGAAAAAGAACTTAAATACAAGATATATACGGGTAATATAGGAGTGATATCTTGAACGTTAATTTAATGTATATGATTATGTAAAGCATATGAATACTGCAAACTAGCTTTAATGTATCGCCATTATATCACTAAAAATATGCCTTTATATTTTTTAATAATCATAAACGAGTTTCAAGCGATAGTCTTTGGAAAAATTGTCTACAAGTGCATAAGGGGAAATAATTTTTAAGCCTTGGTCATTAATTGCATTGTCACTAACACCATATTTATAAGCTTGATAGATAATTTTGGTACAATATGTATAATTTTCACTCTTCAAGTTTAATGTTACGAGATAGGTTTTATCGCTGTCTTTGTAATGCGCTTTTGCCCATTGTGCTGCTTTGATACCAGCGCCTGGTTTAACACTACGATAAACCTTTATCCAGTCATTTTTTCCGTCGCCAAACCGATGTTTAAATGATTCAAAAGATTCCACAATTGGTTTGTCACCAGGTCCTTCAATCTGGAGTACAGTATCATGGTCTATGGCAATACTTGAATGTCCAAAAAAGCCGAATAAAACAGGACCTTTTGTTAAAATAATATCGCCTGGCTGCAGCTTGAAATCTTTATTGTGTATACGAGTGTTTTGAGTCTCAGTAGCTGGTATTAAGCTGACAAAAAACAAAATAACACCAACAATAATAAATATATTTAATCTTCTTAAAACCAACTCAACAAACACCTTCTATCTATCTAATAGTTTACCCAATTATAGCAAACAATCGACGGGCCCCCAAGCACAGAATAACTGGCTAAAATAGTTTTTTAACAAAACAAGCTGGGGTGGTTGAAGCTGTCTTCTAAACAAGCGAGCTTAAATATATAAAGAAGCACAAAGATGACTTATTTTAAACCATCTTTGTGCTATTATTTTGGGAATGATGTCCCAGTTTGTTTTGTTCATACAATAGAGCTTCTATAATACGCCAAATATTAAAACATATATGAGAAGTGCAATACCAAATATATAGAACACCACTGTAAAGCCAAGATATGATTCTTTTTTTGAACCAGCTTTTGTTCGAAGCAATTTAAATAGTATCAAAGATGCAGCAACGACAAAAATGATGCCTAACCATAATAAAATTGTTAAATGTGTGCTCATCTTAGCCACCTCCTATAGACAATTAACTTTATACATTATTCTATGATTAATTTTAATTCATTATAACACTTAATAGAAAGATGTATAAAAGCCAAAGCTAAACTAATGATGGAAAGAATCACTCTTGAAAATATAGTCGTTCTATCATAGCAATTGCAATGAAATATTTTATTTCACAATTTAGACACATTTATCAAAATATAATTAATTTTGTGAAAAAATATACTTTTAAAGGTGATTAATGTCGATATATGTGGATTAGTAAAGCCATTGATGATGTGAAATTATTTTCACCTTTACTAAGAACAATGATATAAGCGCACAACACTATTAAAATTGTATGAAAATAACATGCACAATCTTTAGTAATCTGCTAAGATATAATAAAATAAGAAAGTAAGTTTTAATAAACCTAATAATCAAAAGAAATTAAGGGGAGGTATAACGATGACATTTTATGACTTTATCATCGATTTTAGTAATGATGATACACCATTAGGCTATTTAGCAAACTATATTTTGAATGATTGCGAATTCCCAAAAGATGAAAAAAATAACAAAATTATTCGCGAATATGTGATATCAAAATATGCCAATCAGCAACTGATTGAAAGTACTAATAGAGCCATTAGCTTGTATAAATTAGTTTGATTGTGTGTAGTACCAATTCTGTTCATGTAAAGCTTGCCATACATCCCGTGTTTTAAAGTTAATTTCATTCCCTTTAATGGAATATGGTTGGATGATTTCATTATCAATCCAACTGCTAATGAGTTCATGTGGTACGCCGTCAAGCACCATGTCACTCTTGCTAACAATTAAACATTCCCATTCTAATGAGAGATTATTAGGATTAACATACTTGTATTCACTTTTAGTAATCATCACAAACACTCCTTAGAAATTGTAAATCCAATGTTAAGTTATACCCGTATATATTTAAGTCAAACACAACCTAGTCATTTTTATTGTGATAGTAAGCAAGCTGCAATGATAATAAAGTGCTAAGATAATTAATGATACATGTGGAATCGTGATAAAATAAAACTATAGACCTAAACCGTTACGTTGATGTGACGGTTTTTATTACATCATATGTTGCAGGGTTAGGAGTGTTTTTATGGAAAAAATATTATATTTAATGCGACATGGACAAACATTATTTAATTTAAAAGGAAGAATCCAAGGTTCAAGCGATTCGCCATTAACTGACTTAGGTGTACAACAAGCACAAGCAGCGGGTCATTATTTCACGCAACATCAAATTAAATTTGATAGCGCAGTGTCATCTACACAAGAACGTGCATCGGATACATTAGAACATGCAATTCCTGGACAACCATATACGCGACTTAAAGGATTAAAAGAATGGTCTTTTGGTTTATTTGAAGGGGAGAGTATTCAATTACTACGCAAAATTAAACAGCCAGGTGTACTATATGGAGATTATGTTGTACCGTTTGGTGGTGAGGCAAGACAAGCAGTACAGACGCGTATGATAGAGACATTAACACAGGTGATGGAACATGATAGCCAAGGATGTACATTAGCAGTGAGTCATGGGAGCACAATTGGGGTCTTTTTAGATTATTGGGTTGAACGCGAGCAGTTTTTCGAAGCGGGAAATTGCCATATCTTAAAATTTTCATATAAAGATGGCGCATTTAAGTTTATTGAAGTGATAAATCCTATTAATGATAATTGAAAAATTAACAATATGTTGAGGTATTATTACTAGAGAAATTAGAAAGTGGGACAGAATTTATTTTGAATTTGTATTCTCGCCTTAGCAAAATTGACTAGGATTGAAACAAGCTTGATATAAGCGTATTTTCAGTCCTTGTCAGCTACTGCTAATAAAGTAGGAGAACTTGTTGACAGTTTAAAGCTGCACTAGCAAATCGCTAGAGCAGCTTTATTTTAAACATTTTTAATCATTCTTTTGTTTTGCACGTTTAGTATGGTAAATAAGCCAATGAACATCTTGATATTCATCGTTAATTTTATAGGCATCTTCTTCATAGCCTAAAGTCTCAAATCCTATGGAGCTATACATAATCTTATCACTTATGTTATTAGAAATAATAGACGTCATAACTTTTTCAATTTGATGATCTTCGGCATATTGCAAGATATGACGAATCAAAGCTTTGCTGTAATCATGGTTATTTTCTTTAACAAACAGGTCTTCAAAGTTTGCTTTATGCTCTCTACCGACAAACTGAATTTGATAATATGTGGCTGCCGCTACAAGTTCATTTTGATCAAACATCCCAAAGATATAAGCATAAGTCATATCTGGAGATAATAGTAGATTTAAATTTTCTTCAGTGATATGAGTTAAATAAATTTTATCCCAATTAAAGGCATGGTCTCCGGTTTCTAATAACGCTTTATATTGTGCTAAGTCATCCAACGTCAATATTCTAATATCACTCATAGCGTCCTCCATTAATAAAAAATAAAGTCTTGTATTAAGATGATAATAAAATAAATAAACTAACAATGCAATATGCTAAGGTTTGAAATTTATATATTTATTTCATTCTTTTTTAAAAAAGGTATTATTACAATGGTATTTTGTTAGAAAAGTGGCGTATTTGTACGGTGCTAAAATCTAGGGAAAACGCATGAGAGCGTAGAGATTTGAAGAAATGAAAAGACGGAATCGCAGCCATTGCTGACTGATCAATTCCGTCATAAAAAAGACATAAAATTTATTTTTAGATGATATGAGTTAACTATCATTAGTCGACGACTTCGACACTTAAATCAACATCGATATTACCCCGTGTTGCTTTTGAATAAGGGCAAAATTCGTGAGCATCTTGTAAATATTTTTCCGCATCTTCTTGAGATAATACATTTTTAACTTTTGCATGGATGTCTACAGATAATTTCGGACTTTCTGACTCTGAATCATCCTCTAAGCGCACCGTTAATGTAACTTCTGGTTGTGCATCTCTTACTTTATTTTGTTTTAAAATTAAATCAAATGCACCATTAAAGCATGAGGCGTATCCAGCAGCAAATAATTGTTCTGGATTTGTCGCATTCCCATCAGCTTGTTGAGGTGGTAATACATCTACATTTATCGCTTTATCGTCTGTTTGAACGTGTCCTTTACGGCCACCAACGTTTGTTGCTTTTGTTTCATATTGTACTGCCATGAATAAAGACCTCCTAAAAATGTTTGTACTCATGCTATACCCACTGCAATTTGTTTCAATCATCGAACACCAATATTTGTCATAGTTAGTCGTTGTCACTTAAAATATAATTAATAAGCGAATTTAAAAGTGAGGGATCACCATGACTAAAGTAAACATAGCAGCAACGATTGCACCTAAAGGCCGTTTAGATCACACGTTATTAGCAAAGATAGAACGTGATCATCATGCTATTGATATTATAGAGCTTAGAATTGATCAATGGCAGACGGATATAGATCGTTTACTACAAGATAATTTGGAACAACTGGCAACATTGTCTTTCAAACCTCAAATCTTAGTGACGTATCGTACAGAATCACAAGGGGGTCAAGGGGTTTTAGATGAGCAAAATTATCTCGCGTTACTAAAACGATTGGCTAAAGTTCAAGGCATTGATATGGTCGATGTGGAATGGCATAATCATTTACCATTTGATATTTATCATCAATGTATATCACATTTGAAAGCACAACATAAAGCGGTTATCTTATCACATCATAATTTTCAACATACACCGGAGAGTGAAGCATTACATTTTATCTTTTATAAAATGAGTCAATTTCCAGCTGACTATTTGAAATTAGCAGTGATGCCTGAAAATCAAAGTGATGTACTAAGATTATTAGATGTATTGTCGATTACAGCGCAATCAGTTGATCAACAGGTCATTGGTATTTCGATGTCATCACTTGGTGTGATTTCCCGTACGGCTCAGGGGCTATTTGGAGGTACAATGTCTTATGGCTGTATTGACACACCTAAAGCGCCTGGTCAAATACAAGTTACGCAATTACATGACATCATCAATTTCTATCAAAAATACGATAATTGAATAATCTCATAAACTCGCATATAATTGATAATAGTTATCAACGAAAAAGGGAGAGATACGTCGTGGAATTACAAGAAGCGATTGCAAATAGAAGAAGTATTAAGAAATTTAAACATGATGTCGAAATCGATGATAAAGCATTATATCAAGCGATTGAACAAGCAGCAGATGCACCAAACCATGGCATGCGAGAACCTTGGCGCATGATTCACATTACAAAGGATAGACTAGGGGATATGAGTGAAGCAATCACGCCTTATGCATTCCCAGATAGTGTGGATAAACAGCAAGATCATTATCAAACGGTAACGCGTTTAGGCGGTATATTGGTATTGGTTGTGAAAACAGATCCACGCCAACGTCAAAATAGAGAGAATTTCTTTGCTTTGGGTGCTTATGCTCAAAACTTAATGTTATTATTACACGAAGCAGGAATTGGCACTTGTTGGAAAACACCACCTTATATTTTTGAACCTAAAGTACGTAAAATCTTTGGTATCGCTGGTGATGAAGCCATTGCAGGATTGTTATATCTTACAGACTTATCAGTTGATATGCCACATGTTCAACGTAAAAACAAAAATCTTATAGAAAAATTCTAATAAATAAAGCATGAAGTTACGACTGGTTATGTCGGAACTTCATGCTTTTGCTTTATGCTTGAAATGTTTCAGCTAAAAAAGTTTCAACCTGTTCGGGTGATTTCGCATTTGCTGAATGTAAGTGTGCTAATTTTTCACCATTTTTAAAGATTAATAAACTAGGAATGCCCATTACATCATGATTTGCAGCAACATCTTCTAACTCATCTCGATTGACTGAATACCATTGATAGGCATTGTATTTTTCAATTATAGGGTCAATCCATAAATCCATTGCTTTACAATCTGGGCACCAACCCGCTTCAAATTTTATGATGACAGGCTGATCACTTTGAATAATCTTATTAAAATTTTCAGTTGTTTGTATACTTTCCATATTGATGCGCTCCTTTAGTCAATGTCGTAATCGTATTATAACTAAATTTACTTTTTTAATAAAAAATTCAGCTTAAAAAATAGAGCGTTTTCATTTAATATCTGTTATATTAAACGTAACTACTATAGGAGGTTACAACTGAATGATAAAATTTTATCAATATTCTAATTGTACAACTTGTAAAAAGGCTGCAAAGTTTCTAAAAGATTATGGCGTTAGCTTTGAACCAATCGATATTGTGCAACATACACCAACTAAAAAAGAATTTGAACAAATCATTAAGAAAACAGGTGTGGAAGTTAATAAACTATTTAATACACACGGTGCTAAATATCGTGAATTAGGGCTTAAAGATAAGTTGAAAGACTTAACGCAAGATGAAAAATTAGAGTTATTAGCTGGCGATGGTATGTTGGTAAAACGTCCACTTGCAATCTCAGGAGATAAAATCACACTTGGATTTAAAGAAGACCAATATAAAGAAACGTGGTTAGCATAATATAATACAGTTTACATATATTATTATATGTGCAGAAATTATTCAAAGTTTTATGAATAATAGTTGAATGAATGCAGACGGTATGGCATCATTAAACTGTAATTATTTTTAGGAGGGGATTTTCGTGACAGTACCGAGCGAATTAAAATATTCTAAGGAACATGAATGGGTGAAAGTTGACGGAAATGTTGTAACAATTGGTATTACTGAATACGCGCAAGGCGAATTAGGTGATATTGTATTCGTTGAACTACCAGACGTTGATGATGAAATTAACGAAGGGGATACATTTGGTAGTGTTGAATCTGTTAAAACAGTGTCAGAACTTTATGCACCTGTTTCTGGAAAAATCATTGAAACAAATGAAGAGCTCGAAGATAGTCCTGAATTTGTGAATGAATCACCATTCGAAAAGGCTTGGATGGTTAAAGTTGAATTAGATGATGAAAGCCAATTAGATGAATTATTATCTGCAGAACAATATGCTGAAATGATTGGCGAATAAAAGCGATGAACTCCTTGATATACGTATCTTGGAGTTTTTTCTATCATCAGTTATAAACAAAGGTATATGACCAGTTTATTGGTAATATAACATTTTGTTAACATGATTAATCTAAACGCAACAAAATAATAATTATTTTTACAGCATTTCAATGTTTAGAGACACGCGTTTTTGTATAGAAGTAACTGTCTTATAATATGTAACTGTAGAAGGTGGATGAACATGACACTTGTAAATAAAGTTATTATTGTAGAAGGTAAATCAGATAAGAAAAGGGTACAACAAGTAATTGCTGAGCCCGTTCACATTATTTGTACACACGGTACAATGAGTATAGATAAGATAGATGATATGATAGAATCACTTTATGGCAAACAGGTTTTTATCCTGGCAGATTCAGATGATGAAGGCGCCAATATTCGTAAATGGTTTAAACGCTATTTGAGTGAAAGTGAACATATTTATATAGATAGAACATATTGCGAAGTTGCGCGCTGCCCTAAGAAATATTTAGCCAAAGTACTGCACAAGCATGGGTTCATGGTTCGACAAGAACAACAGCTCATGCCTCATTTAAACATGGAAAGGTTCGTCTTAGCGAATGACTAAAGATATCAACATCTCTGAAATAACAGAGCATGCACAACAACCACGTCACCTTATCTTTGGTTATACACCAATGTGCGGAACGTGTAAAATATCTGAACGTATGTTAGATATTGCTAATGAAATGTTACAACTACCAGTAACCAAGCTTGATTTGAATTTCTATCCGGAATTTAGTGAACATTATCAAATTCAATCAGTCCCTGTGTTACTGCTAATGAATCAAACACAAGAGTTGAAACGAATCTATGCATTTCAATCGGTGCCTTATTTGTTAGAAAATTTAAAAAAGTAGTTGACGAAATATTACCATAATGGTAGGATTAAAATTAATTAAATAATGCGAAAACTCTTATCGAGAGAGGTGGAGGGATGTGCCCTGCGAAGCCCGGCAACCGTCTATATTAGAAATAGAAATGGTGCCAATTCACATAAAGTTAAACTTTAGAAGATGAGAGAAAGGATATATAAATGCTTTCTCAAACATCTAAAGTTTGAGGAAGCATTTTTAATTAGATACAGCTACATAAGGAGGCACTTAACGTGATTGAGTTAAAACAAGTTGTTAAACGTTATCACACAAAGAAAAAAGATGTTCTCGCAGTTGATCACGTTGATTTAAATATACCAACTGGTTCGGTTTACGGTGTGATTGGATTTTCTGGCGCCGGTAAAAGCACATTAATCAGAATGTTCAATCAACTCGAGTCCCCAACGTCAGGAGATATCATCATCGATGGTGATAACATGAGTCAGTTATCTAAGTCAGAACTGCGTTTAAAACGCCAAAAGGTAAGCATGGTTTTTCAACATTTTAATTTATTATGGTCAAGAACCGTATTAAACAATATTAAATTTCCCCTTGAAATTGCAGGCGTTCCGTCAGGACTTGCTGTCAAACGTGCGCTTGAGTTAGTTGAATTAGTGGGTTTAAAAGGTAGAGAACATGCGTATCCTTCTGAATTATCAGGTGGACAGAAGCAAAGAGTAGGCATTGCGCGTGCACTTGCGAATGACCCTGATGTTCTATTATGCGATGAAGCGACAAGTGCCCTTGATCCGCAAACAACAGATGAAATTTTAGATTTGTTATTAAAAATTAAAAAAAGTCAGAGCTTAACGATCGTGTTAATTACACACGAAATGCACGTCATTCGACGCGTGTGTGATCAAGTTGCTGTCATGGAGAATGGCCGTGTGATTGAGCAAGGTAAAGTAAGTGATGTCTTTGAAAATCCGCAACATGAAGTGACACGTCGTTTCGTAAAAGATGATTTAAATAACGATTTTGAGGAATCATTAGATCAACTCGAGCCACTAGCGCACGATGCTTATGTCGTGCGTCTAAACTTTAACGGTGATAACACGACACAACCTATCGTGTCTTATATTACGAAAACACATAACATAGACGTTAATATTCTTGAGGCAGATATTAAGAATACGCGCAATGGCACAATAGGATTTTTAGTGATTCATATACCACATATTTCAGAAGTAGACTTTAATCATTTTACTGAAGGATTACATAAAAAAGGTGTCAATGTGGAGGTGCTAAGACATGGGTAAATCATATAGCGAAATCTTCCATGAGATGGTGACAATGCCAAATGTGCAATGGCCAGAAGTTTGGACAGCGATTTACGAGACACTCTACATGACTATTATATCAACCATTTTTGCGTTTATTTTTGGCTTGATTTTAGGTGTGCTTTTATTCCTATCAGCGAAAAGTAATTCAGTAGGTGCACGTATTTTCTATAGTATTGTGTCATTTGTAGTCAATTTATTTAGAGCGATACCATTTATTATTTTAATCTTGCTGCTAATTCCATTTACAAGCATTGTCTTAGGTACGATTAGTGGACCAACGGGAGCCTTGCCAGCACTTATCATTGGTGCTTCACCATTTTATGCAAGATTAGTTGAAATCGCCTTTAAAGAAATTGATAAAGGTGTCATTGAAGCTTCAATTTCAATGGGTGCTACCACGCTTACCATAGTAAGAAAGGTATTACTTCCTGAATCGATGCCAGCACTCGTTTCCGGCATTACAGTGACAGCAATTGCTTTAGTTGGTTCAACAGCTGTTGCCGGAGTTATTGGTGCAGGTGGTTTAGGTAACCTAGCTTACCTTACTGGTTTCACTCGTAACCAAAATGATGTCATTTTAGTTTCGACGGTATTTATTTTAATTATTGTATTTATAATTCAATTTATTGGGGATTGGATTACAAATAAATTAGACAAACGATAAGAAGGAAAGAGGAATGATTAGATGAAGAAGATTTTAACTTTAGTTGCAGTATTCGTATTAACGATCGCATTAGCGGCTTGTGGTAAAGGAGACAGTGAAGATAAAACTATTAAAGTCGGCGCTTCACCTGCACCACATGCTGAAATTTTAGAAAAAGCTAAACCATTATTAGAGAAAAAAGGATATGACTTAAAGATTCAATCAATCAATGACTATACAACGCCAAACAAATTATTAGATAAAGGTGAACTCGATGCCAATTACTTCCAACACACACCTTATTTAAAAACAGAAAGTAAAGAAAAAGGTTATAAAATTGAATCAGCTGGTAACGTACACTTAGAACCAATGGCTGTTTACTCTAAAAAATATAAAAGTTTAAAAGATTTACCAAATGGTGCAACAGTTTATGTTTCAAATAACCCAGCTGAACAAGGTCGATTCTTAAAATTCTTTGTGGATGCAGATTTAATTAAAATTAAAAAAGGCGTAAAAATTGAAGATGCGAAGTTCAGTGACATTGTAGAAAATAAGAAAAATATTAAATTTAATAACAAACAATCGGCAGAATTTTTACCTAAAATCTACCAAAACCAAGATGTAGATGCAGCAATTATCAATTCAAACTATGCAATTGATCAAAAATTAAGTCCTAAAAAAGACTCAATCGTTCTTGAAAAAGCAACAAACAACCCATATGCGAATTTAATTGCAGTAAGAAAAGGCCATAAAGATGATAAAAAAATTAAAGCTTTAATCGAAGTATTACAATCTAAAGAGATTAAAGACTTCATTAATAAAAAATATGACGGTGCAGTAGTACCAGCCAAATAATAGCTAAAAACCCGAGAAGGTCAATTTAATTGAGTATCTCGGGTTTTCTGCATGTATAAAGATATTTTGTGAGATTACTAATATAAGAAAATTTATATTAACAACAAAAAATTTGTTTAAGGGCTTGATTTATTTAGAAACTAGGTATATAGTTTTAAGCGTAATAATTACGATTTAGAGGAGTAGGTTATGAAGAAGTTATTAGTAGGTATATTAACCATTATTTTAACGATAACACTTACAGCATGTGGTGGTGGTAAGAGCGAGGACAATAAAAAAGTAAGTACGGATAATAAGCTAAATGTTTATACGACCGTCTTTGCGTTCCAAAGCTTTATTGAGCAAATTGGTGGTAAATATGTCAATGTGAAATCAATCTATCCGAAAGGCACGGATATACATAGTTATGAGCCAACGCAAAAGGAAATGACAAATATTGCTAAGAGTGATTTATTTGTTTATTCTAGCGATGATATGGATCCAGTTGCCAAAAAAATTGGCAAAGCCATCAATAAAGATGATAAGAAATTACAATTAACTAAAGATATGGCTAAAAAAGACATGATTAAAGCAGATGAAGATGAGGACACACAACATGACCCACATGTATGGTTAGATCCTGTACTCAATAAAAAATTTGCTAAAGAAATCAAAGATGAACTTATTGCCAAAGATAGTAAGCATAAACAATATTATGAAGATAACTACAAAAAATTAATCAAAGATATCGACCATATTGATCAACAAATGAAAGATATCTCAAAAAATAAAAAACGAGACAAAGTCATTATCTCACATGATTCACTTGGATACTTGGCAAAACGCTATGATTTTGAACAAGAAGGCGTAAACGGTATGAATGATGACGAACCAAGTCAAAAGAAAGTCATGGATATCGTCAAAGAAATCAAAAAATCAAAACAGCCGTATGTATTGTATGAACAAAATATTCCACACAAAACAACGGATGTCATTAAATCAGAAACAGATACGAAACCATTAAGTTTCCATAATATGGCTGTGCTAACAAAAGATGACAAAGATGCAACATATCAGTCATTGATGGCTAAAAATATTAAAACATTAAGACAAGCATTAACTGAATAATACAGATACAGTCGTAATAGTGTGCAGATAAGAATTTGTAGCTCAACAAGCATTTTAAGCATCATTCATGTCTGATTGTAAAATCAGTTTGGAACATCTTTATGTTTTAGGCTAAGAACTATATATTGACAGTAGTTGACTGGATTGAAAACACGCTGATACCAAGCTTGTTTTCATCCTAGTCAACCTCTATGGGGCGGGACTACGAATTTATTATGAATTCTGTCCCGCTCCTATTTTTCTATGAATATGGTAATTATAAATCTTGTAGTATAGTATTTTTCTGGGAAAGAGATATTTAACTTAAGCGTTAAACTCAAGCTGAACGTCAGCCGTGATTTAGCTCTGATTTTACAGTATGCAACCCAATAAGACACATACTGTAGTGAATCTTTTTCGAAAAGATGTTTATGAATGTGGCCTACGGGTAAATAGAACTATATCAAAACAACCTAGGAGGAATACAAAATGGCTGAAGACAATAAATTTGAACAAGCAAAAGGGAATGTAAAAGAAACTGTAGGTAATGTGACAGACAATAAAGACTTAGAAAAAGAAGGTAAAGAAGATAAAGCTTCTGGTAAAGTGAAAGAAACAATCGATAATGTAAAAGACAAAGCAAAAGATTTTGTTGATAACATTAAAGACGGGAAAAATAGAGATACAAACTAATAAAGTAGAAAAAGCTCTTAGGCTGTGTGCTTAAGAGCTTTCTTTGTGTGATTTGCTTGATGTTGAAGCTTCATTTTTAGCGGTAATTTGGCCTAAAACGAAGCTAACGATAAAACCTAGTATAAGCGTAATAATCGATATCAACCATGATAGCAGCGTCATTGGCATTCCTGGGAAAACAGCAAAAACAGAGCCGATCACAAAGCCAATAATCAAGGCAAAGGTCAATGTAGGATAATGATGCAACGCATAATGGATGACTTTACTAGAACATATAAAGCCAGCTACGATGCCCAAGCCAACAACGAATAATAAAGATATAGCTTGAAAATTAAATGACATAAGTTCAGAAATAGCAAACATTACTGTGCCATAAGCACCGAATACTAGTAACATAAATGAACCTGAAATGCCTGGTAAGAGCATTGCACTAGACGCACACATGCCAGCGATAAAATATTTAATAATAAGACTTGAATTTAATGTAAGTGACGTGTTGGCATGCGTGTCACCATGATTGAGCAATGTGATTATGACTAAGATAATGATACCTAAAGCAACTACAGCATAATGTTTAACTTGAAAGCGATTTTTGAAATGAGATATACGCAATAAATAGGGGATGATACCAATGATTAATCCTGTGAAGAAAAACATGGTTGGTACTTGATGGTTGGCCAATAAATAATTAAAAAGTTTACTTAAAAGGCCGATAGCTAACAACATGCCGGTTAAGATTGGTAATAAGAATTTAAGACTAGGCCAGAAACGTTTAGAAAATAGTCCACTGATAGCATGAATAAAATCATCATAAATGCCTAGTAACAAGGCGATTGTTCCACCACTAACACCAGGAACTAAATCACTTGTGCCCATACCAAAACCTTTCAAGACATTAATCCATCTAAAATGTTTCATAATGACTCCTTTCTAGTTAAATTGCAGTGAAACTGCATCATAGCAGAAATAGTGTTAATAAGGAAATAATATCTGTCGAAATTTTGGATATTGAGAACAGAGGGGCCAACATTATCAGTTAAGTGTAAAATAATACGATTATCAAAAATAATTATATTTAAATAATGACTCTAATTTAGCAGTTCAAACGGTTTATATTGCTACTTATTTGCGTTATAATGTAGTGGATTGAACATTTCAAAGTCTTTTTGACTACAAATTAAAATTACTATAAACTAGTTAAGAAAACTTTATATTTTACGGAGGGAATATAAATGTCATCAACATTAGAAATCAAAGACTTACATGTGTCTATTGAGGATAAAGAAATTTTAAAAGGTGTTAACCTTACGATTAATACTGACGAAGTACATGCAATTATGGGGCCAAATGGAACAGGTAAATCAACATTATCATCAGCAATTATGGGGCATCCTAGCTATGAAGTCACGCAAGGGGAAGTGTTATTAGACGGCGTGAATATCTTAGAATTAGAAGTTGATGAAAGAGCTAAAGCAGGATTGTTTTTAGCAATGCAATATCCATCTGAAATCACAGGCGTAACTAATGCGGATTTCATGCGTTCAGCAATTAATGCGAAACGTGAAGAAGGCCAAGAAATTAATTTAATGCAATTTATTAAGAAATTAGATAAAACTATGGCATTTTTAGATATTGATGAAAACATGGCACAACGTTATTTAAATGAAGGTTTCTCTGGTGGCGAAAAGAAACGTAATGAAATTCTACAATTAATGATGCTAGAACCAAAATTTGCTATTTTAGATGAAATCGATTCTGGTTTAGATATTGACGCATTAAAAGTAGTATCCAAAGGAATCAACAAAATGCGCGGTGAAAACTTTGGTGCACTCATTATTACGCACTATCAACGTTTATTAAACTACATTACGCCAGATCAAGTACATGTGATGTATGGAGGCAAAGTAGTGAAAACGGGTGGTCCAGAATTAGCTAAACGTCTTGAAGACGAAGGTTATGAATGGGTTAAAGAAGAGTTCGGTACTGAAGAATAATCAAGCATGCGTGTTTAAATGGCATTGCATAAATCGCAATCACGTATGGAGAAAATTCAAGTTTAGCTATGTGTTTAGCATCTAACTTAATATTTCATCAAGTAGGAGGAAAAAGTTATGACAACGGAAACTTTAAACATTTCTGAAGAACAACTTGTTGATTATTCAAAAGCACTCCATGAACCTTCTTGGATGACAGACAGTCGTAAAAAAGCTTTGAAATTAACGGAAACTTTAGAAATGCCTAAACCAGATAAGACCAAATTAAGAAAATGGGACTTTGATTCATTTCAACAACATCATGTTGATGGCGCAACATTCAAAGATTTATCAGAACTCCCAGAATCAATTAATAAAATCATTAATGTTGAGACATCCGAAAACTTAATCATTCAACATAATAATACGCTGGCCTACACACAAGTGTCAGACCAAGCAAAGCAAGATGGCGTCATTATCGAAGGATTATCTGAAGCCCTTGTTAACCACGGAGACTTAGTTCAAAAGTATTTAATGACAGAAGCGGTTCAAGTAGACGAACATCGTTTAACAGCTTTACATGCTGCATTAATCAATGGTGGTGTCTTTGTTTATGTACCAAAAAATGTTGTGGTAGAACATCCAATACATTATGTTGTGTTACACGATGATGATAAAGCGAGCTTTTTCAATCATGTGATTTTAGTCACTGAAGAAAGTGCTGAAGTGACATATGTGGAAAACTACGTTTCAGATGCAAGTGGTGATGGTAACCAAATTAATATTATTTCCGAAGTAATTGCAGGTGCAAACTCAAGTATCACCTATGGCTCAGTCGATTATTTAGACAAAGGCTTCACGGGTTATATCATTCGTCGTGGACATACAGAAGCGGATGCCTCTATTAATTGGGCATTAGGCTTAATGAATGAAGGCAGCCAAATCATTGATAACACGACAAACCTTGTAGGAGATCGTTCAACAAGTGAACTTAAATCGGTTGTCGTAGGTACTGGAGATCAAAAAATCAACTTAACTTCTAAAATCGTACAGTATGGTAAAGAAACGAATGGCTATATTTTAAAACACGGGGTCATGAAAGAACATGCATCATCTGTCTTTAATGGTATTGGCCATATCAAACATGGTGGTACGAAATCAATTGCGAACCAAGAATCACGTGTTTTAATGTTATCTGAGCATTCACGTGGCGATGCGAACCCAATTCTCTTAATCGATGAAGACGATGTAGAAGCTGGACACGCAGCATCTGTAGGTCGTGTTGATCCAGAGCAGTTGTATTATTTAATGAGTCGTGGTATTTCACAACATGAAGCCGAACGCCTTGTTATTCATGGTTTCTTAGATCCGGTCGTGCGCGAATTACCAATTGAAGATGTTAAACGTCAACTTAGAGATGTCATTGAACTTAAAGTTTCTAAGTAAAATGAAATATAATATTAGCAGCATTCTAAAATAAATCATATAAGCGTGCTTCATAAGCACAAGCGTTGAGACACGTTATAAATTGAAGAAACAAATGAGATTTTTAATATAAGAAAGGTCGTGAAGTCAATGGCCGACACAACTTTAAATGTTGAAGACGTTATAAAAGATTTTCCGATTTTACAACAGCAAGTGAATGGCAAACGCTTAGCTTATTTAGATTCTACAGCAACAAGTCAAAAGCCTATACAAGTACTCAATGTATTAGATGACTATTACAAGCGCTATAATTCAAACGTTCACCGTGGCGTGCATACATTAGGTTCATTAGCCACTGATGGTTATGAAAGTGCACGCGAAACCGTGCGCCGTTTTATAAATGCGCACTATTTTGAAGAGGTTGTCTTTACACGTGGTACAACGGCATCTATCAACATGATTGCACACAGTTACGGCGACGCACATGTTGAAGCTGGTGATGAAATTGTAGTAACTGAAATGGAACATCATGCCAACATTGTGCCATGGCAACAATTGGCTAAACGTAAACAAGCGACACTTAAATTTATTCCGATGACCGCAGAAGGCGAATTACGTGTAGAAGATATTAAAGCGACAATTACCGATAAAACTAAAATTGTAGCGATTACACATGTATCCAATGTGTTAGGAACAATTAATGATGTGAAAATGATTGCTAAAATTGCGCATGAACACGGTGCGATAATAAGCGTTGATGGTGCACAATCAGCACCGCATATGCCAATTGATGTTCAAGATTTAGACTGTGATTTCTTTAGCTTTAGTGGTCACAAAATGCTAGGGCCAACAGGCATTGGTGTGTTATATGGTAAACGTGACTTATTAAATGACATGGAGCCTGTAGAATTTGGCGGCGATATGATTGATTTTGTTAGCAAGTATGATGCGACATGGGCAGACTTACCGACAAAATTTGAAGCAGGTACACCGCTCATTGCCCAAGCAATAGGCCTTGCAGAAGCCATTCGCTACATTGAAAATATTGGCTTTGAAGCGATCCATCGGCATGAGAGAGCGTTGACTGAATATGCATATGAGCAAATGTCAGCGATTGAAGGTATTGACATATATGGTCCGCCTAAAGATCGTCGTGCAGGTGTTATTACGTTTAACTTAAAAGACGTACATCCACATGATGTAGCAACAGCAGTTGATACAGAAGGTGTTGCTGTTCGTGCAGGCCATCATTGTGCACAACCCTTGATGTCATGGTTAAACGTATCTTCTACAGCACGTGCAAGCTTTTATATTTATAATACGCAACAAGATGTCGATCAATTAGTCAACGCATTGAAACAAACGAAGGAGTTTTTCTCGTATGAATTTTAATAATTTAGATCAATTATATCGATCTGTGATTATGGATCATTATAAAAACCCTAGAAATAAAGGCGTCTTAGACAACGGTTCAATGACTGTAGACATGAATAACCCAACCTGTGGTGATCGTATTCGACTTACATTTGATATTGAAGATGGCATCATTCATGATGCGAAATTTGAAGGTGAAGGCTGTTCTATTTCAATGTCCAGCGCATCTATGATGACGGAAGCAGTAAAAGGTCACTCATTGGCAGAAGCTATGCAAATGAGTCAAGAATTTACAAAGATGATGCTTGGTGAAGACTACGAAATTACTGAAGATATGGGTGATATTGAGGCGCTACAAGGCGTTTCTCAATTCCCAGCGCGTATCAAATGTGCCACTTTAGCATGGAAAGCGCTTGAAAAAGGTACGGTTCAAAAAGAAGGCAAAGCGGAAGGTTCTACTGAAGAAGACTAGCAGAGTGTGACAATTGAGAGGTCACACTTTTGATACAAAAAGTAACTTGTTACAATGGCAGTAGACTTTTCATAACATTAAAAATCTCACGCACGTCGTTTAAATATATTTTTAAGGAGTGATTGAAATGGCTAAAAAAGCACCTGATGTTGGGGATTATAAATATGGATTCCACGACGAAGATGTGTCCATTTTCAGATCAGAACGCGGTTTAACAGAAAATATCGTGACTGAAATTTCAAAAATGAAGGAAGAGCCTCAATGGATGCTCGACTTTAGATTAAAAGCACTTAAATTATTTTATAAAATGCCAATGCCTCAATGGGGCGGTGACTTGTCAGAATTAAACTTTGATGACATCACATATTACGTTAAACCTTCAGAACATACAGAACGTTCATGGGATGAAGTGCCAGAAGAAATTAAACGTACATTTGATAAATTAGGTATTCCAGAAGCAGAACAAAAATATTTAGCAGGTGTATCTGCACAATATGAATCAGAAGTGGTTTACCATAATATGGAAAAAGAACTTGAAGAAAAAGGCATTATCTTTAAAGATACAGATAGTGCGTTAAGAGAAAATGAAGATTTATTCCGTGAGTACTTTGCGTCAGTCATTCCAGCAGCAGATAATAAATTCGCTGCATTAAACTCAGCCGTGTGGTCAGGTGGTTCATTTATTTACGTACCTAAAAACGTTAAACTTGATACACCGCTGCAAGCTTATTTCCGTATAAACTCTGAAAATATGGGACAATTTGAGCGTACATTAATCATTGCTGATGAAGGTGCTTCCGTAAATTATGTAGAAGGCTGTACAGCACCTGTATATACGACAAGTTCGTTACACTCAGCTGTCGTTGAAATCATTGTGCACAAAGATGCACATGTCCGTTATACAACGATTCAAAACTGGGCTAACAACGTCTACAACCTAGTAACCAAACGTACATTTGTGTATGAAAACGGTAATATGGAATGGGTTGATGGAAACCTAGGTTCTAAATTAACAATGAAATATCCAAACTGTGTACTGTTAGGAGAAGGTGCTAAAGGTAGCACACTATCCATTGCCTTTGCCGGTAAAGGACAAGTTCAAGATGCAGGTGCGAAAATGATTCACAAAGCACCAAACACATCATCAACTATTGTGTCAAAATCTATTTCTAAAAATGGTGGTAAAGTCATCTATCGTGGTATCGTTCATTTTGGACGTAAAGCAAAAGGTGCGCGTTCTAACATTGAATGTGATACGTTAATCTTAGATAACGAGTCAACATCAGACACAATTCCTTACAATGAAGTGTTTAATGACAATATTTCCTTAGAACATGAAGCAAAAGTGTCTAAAGTATCTGAAGAACAATTATTCTATCTCATGAGTCGTGGTATTTCCGAAGAAGAAGCCACTGAAATGATTGTTATGGGCTTCATTGAACCATTTACGAAAGAATTACCAATGGAATATGCCGTTGAAATGAACCGTTTAATCAAATTTGAAATGGAAGGTTCTATCGGTTAATTATCAATTAAAATCAATGATCATATACAGCCATCAATGGATTGTTTGCGTACAATGCCATTGGTGGCTTTTTTGACTATTCAAAAATGATAATAAGCAAACAAATTTACAAATAACTGTTTAAAAATATTATTATATAATTCATATTTACTTTTTTACCCAAGAGTGGAATAATATGAGTTGTGGAACGGGTTGTGTAGCAGTTGTAAGTGATTCATGTTGTAGACACAATCGGTTTGGCTTTATGACTTAGGGAGGTTAGATGGGATGGAACAGCCACAATAGTCCAGGCTTGCCTGACATTCCATAGATTATAGATTTTACATATTCGCTCCTTGAGGAATAATAAAATTTCTGGGCAGTCCTCTTATTATTTTTGGAGATTTTTATTAAAAAGTATCATTAATGCCGAGAAATAACAGATTTTTCAAATATGTAAGAAAAAGGAGGAACATCATGAGAAAAATATTCATCGGTATGCTGGTTGCGGTGATTATTGTTGTCAGTGGTTGTAGTAAAGATAGTCATAATGATAAGCAAGCAGATAATAAACAACAAAGCACCAATAAGCAGAAAAATAATAAATACCAAAGCAAGATAGATGAAATATTATCAATTCAGCAAAAAACACATCAAGATATGGTGAAAAGTAGTGATAAAGTAAATCCAGAGTTTAAGAAAGAACGTGTGAATCGTTATGTTTATAACGATGGCAAGTTAATAATTATTAGTTATCCATTGTACAAAGGAAACAATAAGTTATTTTATGCAGCTTATGAATATAAAAATGACAAAATATACTATAAGCGTGGTTTTAACGCGAAAGCCTATGTTGAGCAGCATAAACCAGACTATAAAGATATTAAAGTTAAATAATAAAGGAGATTGTTATGACTAAAGCAATTAAAGTAACATCATTGATTGGCATAATTTTACAAGCTATCATTAGCGTTATATTATTACTCTTATTTTTAGCATCCGTAGCAGGCTTGTTACACCCCGAATTCAAAACAACGGTGAATGGTGAAGTGAAAATATACAGTCCGGAAGAAGCACAATCTATTTTTAATGGTATCTTTGGGGTGCTATTTATTATTAGTATTATTTCATTAGCCTTAGGACTTGTAGGATTAAAATTTGTGTCTAAAAAAATGGCAATGAGTGCTACATTCTATATTATAGGCGCTATTTTAAGCTTTAATTTCATTACATTTGTGTCATGGATTGCATGTGGTGTATTAATCATCCAAAGAAAAAAAGAACTCAAAAATCCATTATCAGATGAACACCAATCAGTAGATTAATCGGTATTATTCATATTTAGAGCCGGTTAACGGTCTTTCAAAAATTTAGCCAGTAATGCATTGTCATTGTACAATTGTATTGCTGGCTTTTTGAGTTTAATAGAGCAAGTAATAAATAAGTGTTTAAAATTATTATTATATAATTCATATTTACTTTTTTACGTCACAATGAAATAATAAAAATCATAATACTGTTGACCGTGTAGCATGGTTGTGTTATCAACAGTTGTGCGCTACAAACTATTAACATACATAAAATCAAGCATAAGGGAGAACATGATGATTAAAACAATAAAAGTAACATCGCTGATTGGACTTATTCTAGAAGCATTTCTATCATTTCTATTTTTACTTTTTTTCGTAGGGTCAGTTTCAGGCATTTCTCATTCCGAGATTAGGACTACGATAAATGAGCAAACAACAACAAAAAGCACTGAAATGTCATCATTAATCTTTAATTGGATTTTTGGTGTGCTGATGGTTGCAAGTTTTATTTCATTTATTATAGGGTTTACAGCGTTAAAGTTAATGACGAAAAAAACGACGATGAGTGCAGTGTTCTATATCATTGGTGGTGTGGTCAGTCTTAATTTAATCACGATTGTTGCTTGGATGATTTGTGGCATATTAATTTTAAAAAATAAAGCAGCAGTTAAAGAGGCAGTTATTGAGAAAAATAAAATAGGCAATAGCTGGTGGATTATTTTAGCTGTTGCTGGCATTTTTAGTTTACTGAGTATACATGGATTTATTATAACCATAGGTGCATTTGGCATCTTAGCTTTGAATATTGTATGGTTAACCATATATAAGCCAAAGAACAACGGTCAAGCTTTCGAAAGTACGGCTAAACCAACCATCTATTTATCTATCATCGGTCTATTTATTATGTCAGTTTTAATGAATATATTATTTTATATAGTATTGTATGATGATTTCTTTGATATTGGTTTAAAATTATATGGCGATAACTTTCATTTTATAGGAAAAACACTATTTTTCATTAGTATCCTTCTATTTGCATTAGGTACAATATTTGCTTTTCAAATACAAAAAGCACGTTTACAACATCAAAACAGCAAACAGTGATATATACGAAAACACCTTATTTTTTAAAAGTATGTTGATGTAAAACTACATATAAATACGACGTATTTTGGCGAGACTCTTGAGGGAACAGGACAAGCTGAAGACAGGGGCCCCAACAAAGAGAGCCAACAATACAAAGTATTGAATAAAAAGAAGCACTCAGATGAGTTGAATTCAATTCATCTGAGTGTTATTTTTCTGAGATTTATGTCCCAGGTGTTTGCTCTCTCTAATGTATATAGTTGTAGGACCCGGCTTCCATAGATGATATTGTACGTGTAGATGTAATGTATGGGGCGATCCAGTTCATTTCTGAAATAAAGACACTACCGTCAGCGTTAACGCGTTCAACAAAAGCAACATGTCCATATGGGCCATTACCAGTCTGTAGAATCGCACCTTTTTCAGGTTTGTGATCGACTTTAAAGCCGTCACCTGAAGCTTGACCAGCCCAATTGCGCGCATCTCCCCAAAATGTGCTAATCGTGTGGCCAGCTTGTGCACGTTTATCGAAGACATACCACGTACATTGACCTGCCGTATAGAGATTGTTCTTACTTGTAAATAATGGGTTTGAAATAATCTTACCATTGCCTAAAGCAAGTGGTTTACCATCGACTGTCATCGCCTTGTCGTTAAATTCACTTAACTTCAACTCATCATAAAGACCGTCGACATTAATGCTTGTAATCATACCGGAGTCATCTTTTTTATATACTTTGTCAAAATCTGCTTGTTCATTTTGCGATTCTGCTGCTAATGATGCATCAGCTGCATATTGACGTGTCGCAATAGATGGTGCTGGTTGACTTGGTTCTGGTGCTTTGACAGGACCGACATTTTGTTGCACGCCTAATGGAGATTGAGATGTGCTTCCTGGTGCTTGGCTTGCTCTTTGGCCTTGATTGGCACCAGCTTGGCCATGTGCATGACTTTGTGGTGTATGGTTATCATTAGAACCACGTCGCTGTTGGCCATAAGTATAGGTAAACGTGCCATCATTTGAATTGACATTAAATGAGGCATTTGGATGTGCCTTTTTAGCTTCTTGTAATGAAGTATATGTTGCTGCATATGTCAGTTGGCTATTAACGATTGTAAATAATAATAAAGAAGACATTGTCGTAACTAGTGTTTTTTTCATACGGGTACATTAATCCTTTTTAATTATTGATATAAATTTAGTATACATAAAAAAGACTTACAAATGAATAGTAATAGGCAAATTAAATTTCCGCAATATATTTTACGTAAAATTTTAGTAAAAGTGTATACATGAACCTATTTTTTTTATATTATTTAATAAGATACGATTTTTCATAATCTATCTGTAATAGAAGTAACCAATTAAATTTTTTAGGAGGTTTCGTATTATGGCATTGATTAAAATGAGCCCAGAAGAAATAAGAGCTAAGTCACAATCTTATGGAAATGGTGCTGAGCAAATCCATCAAATTCTTTCTGATTTAACTAGAGCACAAGGTGAAATTGCTGCAAACTGGGAAGGTCAAGCATTTAATCGCTTTGAAGAGCAATTCCAACAATTAAGTCCAAAAGTTGACAAATTTGCTCAATTATTAGAAGAGATTAAACAACAATTAAACAGCACAGCTGATGCTGTTCAAGAACAAGACCAACAATTATCTAATAATTTCGGTTTACAGTAATAGTTATATATAGGTTGAGACATTTAATCGTGTCTCAGCCTGTTTTATCATTAATAAGTGTGGATTGAAAGGACAAAAAAATGAAAAAAGAATACTGGATCTATACTCTTATCTCAATTTTAATCGTCGCGATTGCCATTATAGGATTTTTTGTTTTTGTACATTTTAAATATGGTGACCAATCAGGACAAAGTCATAAGAGTGAAACAAAAAATTATGAAGATATACATATAGCGATTGTCAATGAAGACCAATCGACAACATATAACGGTAAGAAGATTACGCTAGGGGATACATTTGTTAAGAAATTATCTAGTCAAACGAACTATAATTTTGAGACGGTTACGCGTAATATTGCTGAAAATGGCTTAAAAGATGGTAAATATCAAGTCATGATCATTATCCCTGAAAACTTTTCTAAATTATCGATGCAATTAGACAAAAAGAAACCAGCCAATATGGCGATTCAATATAAAACAGCAGTTGGACAAAAAGAAGAAGTTGCGAAGAAAACTGAAAAAATCGTCGCAAGTATTTTAAATGATTTCAACAAAGATTTAATTAAAATCTATTTAACAAGTATTATCGACAATTTGCATAACGCTCAGAAAAATGTTGGCGCAATTATGACACGTGAACAAAACGTTAATCAAAACTTTGCCAATTATTTGTTGAATCCGCTCAACGATTTTCCAGAATTATTTACTGATACATTAGTCAATTCTATTAATGCGAACAATGATATTACGAAATGGTTACAAGGTTACAATAACTCTTTATTAAGTGCGAAGCCAGAAGCGTTTAGCATTCAATCTGATAATGATGTGTCATCTATCGTCGGCAAACAAGCAGAATATTTCAATGCGCATCAGTCTTTATTAGAGGATACACTTGATGATATGAAATCACGAGATAAAGATGTGAATATCTCAGATTATATTAATCAATTGAAACAAGTTGATAGTAAGTTAGACCAACAACATGAAGCGCAACAACGTACGAAAGATGACTACCAAAAATCATAT
Organism: Staphylococcus sp. HMSC62D11; assembly: GCF_001839145.1. NCBI lineage: Bacteria > Bacillati > Bacillota > Bacilli > Caryophanales > Staphylococcaceae > Staphylococcus > Staphylococcus sp. HMSC62D11. Next base: position 314,982 of record NZ_KV840197.1, read on the forward strand.
CAAGACGCTCTAAATAAAGTGAAAGATGAAGTGAAAGCACAAGAATCACCATTTACGGAAGATATGATTAGAGACTATCGTCAAAAATTGACTGCCTCATTACAAGAACAATTGAAGAATAATCAAGATTTAAACGATATCGTGGATCAAATGAAACAAGACCAACAAAAAATACAAGATACGATGGCTAATCAATTGAGAAACGCTATTGAAAACGACCAGTCTGGTCAAGATGAATTTTATATTAGAAAGTTAACAAATAAAGATATCGCAGACGCTGGATTATCTGAGAAAGCTACTAAAGAATACCAAGAAATTTTAAAAGAAGTAAATCAATATAGAACAAGCTACAATGTGAAGCATCTTGATAATCCAATTAAACAAGAAGATTATCACGGTGAAATTAGTGCCACAGATACATCGAAATTAGAAACTGAAGGTACGACGTTTGAACGTCAAGAGGATATCAAATCTAAAGATATTAACCATTTAACAGTATCAACAGATCCTAACTTTGATTTTAGCGGTGATATTTATATCAACGGTAAGAAATACGATATTAAAGATCAAAATGTCAAACTGGATACGACAGTTAAAACATACCATGTTAAAGTCAAAGGTGTGGCCAAACTTAAAGCTGATGCACAACATAAAGAAGATTTCCTTAAAAATAAAACGATGAAGCTACAATTGTTATTCGGCCAAGCCGATAATGATAAAGATGAACCAAAAGCGAATGTCGTTGATTTATCTATCAACAATCATTTAGATGGCAAATTAATCAGTGGCGATTTAAATCAACAACTCCGTTCACTTGATCAATTCAAATCTAAATATGACATCTATAAAGACGTTGCAATCGATCCAAATGATATCAAGATTGATAATAAAGCAATTGTCGATATGATGGTTAATCAAGTTATTAAAGATATGGAAAGCTTTAAAAATGATAAATCAGCATTACTAAATCAATTAGATCAATTAAATCAACAGTCTGATAAATTTATTGATGATGTCATCAATAATCAAGACCAAGTTGCACAGAATAAAAAAGACATCAGCACGTTACTTGATGATTTATCAAAAGCTGAAAAATTATTAAGTGATGAACCTGAAACACCAAAAATCAATGAAGAAAAAGGTAAAGAATTTACAACGATATCAACCGATTTAGATAAACAAATTAGTGATTTATCTGAGCGTAGTACGAAGTTACTTTCAGATAGTCAAAATTCTAAATCAACTGCCGATGACATTAGTGGTGAATTAAACAAACTTGATGACAATGTTGGCAAGCTTCATGCTAGCGGACGTGCATTAGGTGTTAGAGCTAACAACTTAAATGAAGTGATGAATAAAAACGATAAAGAAAATCGTCTCTTCGCTAAAGACTTTGAAAACGTCTTGAAAAACTCTAAAGAAGGCGATCGTCAAAACGAAGTTTTAAAAGACTTTATGAGTAATCCAATTCAGAAGAAAAATCTGGAAAATGTGTTAGCAAATAGCGACAATCACAACACATTCTCACCAACAATTCTAGTATTGCTCATGTACTTAGTTTCATTAATGACGGCATACCTATTCTATAGTTATGAACGCCATAAAGGCCAAGTGAACTTTGTTAAAGATGAATTCAGCAAACATAATCACTGGTGGAATAAAGGTATTGGTGCAGGTATTGTTACTGTTGCTGGCTTAGCAGAAGGTCTCATTATCGGTTTGATTGCCATGAATCAATATGAAGTTATGGCAGGATACCGTGCGAAGTTTGTCGGTTTAATTATCTTGACAATGATTGTCTTTGTACTCCTCAATACGTACTTATTGAGACAATTAAAATCCATCGGTATGTTTATCATCATTGTCATACTTGCCTTATACTTTATTGACATGAATCGCAATAACGCAATACTTGCAGCGATTTCACCATTATCACATATAGATAAAGTGTTCTATAACTACTTGAATGCAGAACATCCAGTTGGCATGGCAATGTTAATCCTTGCAGTACTTGCCATTATTGGATTCATCTTAAATATGTTTATTAAGCACTTTAAGAAAGAGAGGCTCATTTAATGCTCATTGAAGGCTTAACCATGATGACGCTATTAACTGCCAATCCACATCAAGGTGATTTAGATATAAGAGTCGATGATGAAGATCAACAAAATGTGAATAAAGATATCAAAGAATACGATACAACGCTCTTTGATGATGAAAGTAAAAAAATAAATCAACGCATTAAAGAACAACAACAGAATAAAGATTCAAATATAAAAAATAATTTGTTTCAAAACCAAGCGGGCAATAAGTCCCGCTTGGATGAAACAAAGCATGTATTGTTTTCAAACAAGAATTTGAACAAAACAGCGGAGAGTGATAAAAGCCCTTATTTACAAGACAAACAAAAGAAAAATTTCTTTCCATATATCTTGTTAAGTATAGGGGCTTTTTTAACTATAGGATTTATGGTATTTACCATCCAGCGAGGGAGAAGGGTTAAACGATGAGCCAGCATAAAAAAGTGACATTTGATTTTTCAAACTATCAACACGGAAGCTTTGATTTAGCAGTTCCCATATTTATTCCTATCAAACAACTAATACCACTGATTATAGAAAGTTTAGATTTAGAAATATATGATTATAAAAATCAAATAAAAGTGACCACTAAGGATCGCTTATTACTAGAAAATGACCGACTCGTGGACGGCAAAATTGCAGATGGAGATATTCTGAAAATATTGTAGGGAGAATCAAAAGATGGCAAAAAACAAAGCTGAAGAACGAAATGAGCAAGACGTAATTAAAGAAACAAAGCATGAACGCGAAGATATGCGAGAGATTCCTAAATCCTCGATTAAAGATGAACATTATCATTTGATGTATTTATTAGAACAGCAAGACAATGCATTTTTAAATGCGAGGCTGACTGAATTAAGAGATAGTTATCAAATTCATTATGATTTGTCACAACATCACACGCCATTTTCAGAAATAAAGACCTTCCCTAAAAATGAAAAAATGCGTTATTTGTTAAACATTGCCAAGCTCGAAGATGTGCTGAAAACACGTTACACCTTCATCTTATCGCCACAAGAATTATTCTTTACGAAAGATGGATTACCGTTATTAAAGACACGTGGTTTGAAAAATATTGTCGAACCCCTTGCCTTATCGGATGAAGAGTTTCTTGCGCGTTACAAAGCACTGATTATCACGGCATTTAATGACAAAGTCACATTCGATTCTTTAGTAGAAGGTAACCTTGAATTACATAAAGGCACACCGTTTGAAAAGAAAATCATTGATATTGCGACGTTAGATGAATTAAAAGCCTTTTTAGTTGAACAATTTGATAAACAACAATCAGATTATCGTCGTAACTTCTCATATGTGAAGAGAAGAAACTTTACGATTTTCAAAGCTATTGCCATTACAATGAGCGTAATTGGTGTTATTTTACTAGCAATACTTGCTTATCTGTACTTTTCAGTAATGAAAAATAATGCTCAGATTGAAAAAGGTTATAAATCATATGTGAAATCGAATTACACACAAGTGCTCAATGATTACGATGATTTAAATGGTAAAAATTTAGACAAAGAAGCGTTATACATTTATGCAAAAAGCTACGTTGAAACAAATAAACAAGGCTTGGAAAAAGATAAAAAAGAGAACTTATTAAACAATATTACACCAAATTCGAATAAAGATTATTTACTTTATTGGATGGAATTAGGTCAAGGTGACTATGACGAAGCACTTAATATTGCCACATATTTAGATGATAACGATATTACTAAATTAGCTTTAATCAATAAATTAAATTCAATCAAAAATAATGCTAACTTATCAAACGATAAACGTTCAGAAGAAACGAAAAAATATAACGATAAATTACAAGATATTTTAGAAAAAGAAAAACAAGCTAAAGAAGAATCTTCCAAAGAAAAAGAAGAAGCAGCTAAGAAAAAAGATGAAAAAATAAAACAACAAGAAGAAAATGAGAAGAAACAAAAAGAACAAGCGCAAAAAGATAAACAAAAACGTCAAGAAGCAGAACGGAAAAAATAGTATAGGATTGAGGGCAGAATGATGCATAAATTGATAATACAATATAATGACCAATTAAAAATGCTAAATCTCCAAGATGATAAAACTTATACTATCAGTTCGGATGACAAAGCAGATATCACGCTAAAGCATTTGCCAGAGGCCATTCATATTGAACAAAATGAATTTGGCGCTTGGCAAGCCAATCATACGACCTTGTTTAAAACATTGGTGCGTAAAGTTGCAGATGGAGAAGTGACATTAAAACTTTATGGTCAAGAACATTTACATTCATTCATGTATCCATCACTTAAAGAAGTGATGACGATAGGCAACCATGCATACGATGACTTAAAGATAAGTGGCGCGACCAATGTCATTATTTTAAAGGATATTCATCGCATTAAAGAACAACACTATATTAAAATCATTCATGATAACGCAGCTGAAGTCTTTATCAATTACGATAAACAACATAATAAAGTGGATAGAGCTTATGTCGGCGATCACTTGTTTATTGACGACATGTGGATTGAAATTAGAGAAGATGGTATCAACATCTTGTCACATGATGATATTGAGACGGAACTTATTCGCAGAAATAGCGATAAGTTTGAAAATTATACGATAGAATCAAATGATTACCATCGTTCACCGAGAATTATTCATCGTGAACCGACAGATACCATTAAGATAGAGCGCCCACCTCAACCAATTCAGAAGAATAACTCTATGATTTGGCGCTCCATCATTCCGCCATTAGTGATGATTGCCTTGACGGTTGTGATCTTTTTAGTACGACCTTTAGGTGTCTATATTTTAATGATGATTGGTATGAGTACAGTAACCATCATCTTCGGTATTACGACATACTTTTCAGAAAAGAAAAAGTATAAGGAAGAAGTTAAAAAGCGGGAGAAAGATTATAAAGCCTATTTGGATGAAAAATCAACAGCGATTAACCATGCCATTAAAGATCAACGCTTTAGCTTGAACTTTCACTATCCAACGTTGGCAGAAATTAAAGAGATTGTTGACAGCAAAGCACCAAGAATTTATGAAAAATCACCACAACATCACGATTATCTTTACTATAAATTAGGGATTGCAGATATTCAAAAGTCGTTCAAAGTGGATTACTCGGAGGAAGAATTTAATCAGCGCCGTGACGAACTGTTTGACGATGCGAAACGCCTGTATGAATTCTATGAAAATGTCGAACAAGCACCATTAACTAACGACTTAACCCATGGGCCTATTGCCTACATTGGGACACGCCGTCTAATCTTAGAAGAACTCGAAAAAATGATGCTGCAACTCGCGACATTCCATAGCTATCATGATCTAGAATTCTTATTAGTGACGCGTGAAGATGAATATAAGAAGTTGAATTGGTCACGTTGGTTACCACATACAACATTAAAAGCGCTGAACATTAGAGGTTTCGTCTATAATCAACGTACACGCGACCAAATATTGACATCCATTTACAGCATGATTAAAGAGCGCATTCAAACCGTCAGAGAACGTAGTAGAAGCAATGAACAAATTATTTTCAAACCGAATTTAGTATTTATTATTACGGATATGTCATTAATTATTGATCACGTTATTCTTGAATACGTCAACCAAGATTTATCAGATTATGGTATTTCACTTATCTTTGTTGAAGACGTGATTGAAAGTTTACCAGAACATGTAGAAACGATTATCGATATCAAATCTCACACAGAAGGCGAACTCATCATGAAAGAAAAAGAATTAGTGAAAACGCCATTTGTACCTGAAAGTATGGAAGGTATTGATAAAGAATATATCGCACGACGCATTGCCAACTTAAATCATGTTGAGCATATGAAAAATGCCATTCCAGACAGTATTACATTTCTACAAATGTATCAAGTCAAGGATGTGGATCAACTCAATATTGTACAGCGTTGGCAACAAAATGAAACATTTAAGACGATGGCAGTGCCCCTCGGTGTGCGTGGGCAAGATGACATTCTAGAGCTGAACCTACATGAAAAAGCACATGGGCCACATGGTTTAATTGCAGGTACAACAGGGTCAGGTAAGTCAGAAATCATCCAATCTTACATTCTGTCACTCGCAGTGAACTTCCACCCACATGAAGTGGCGTTCTTATTAATTGACTACAAAGGTGGGGGAATGGCGAACCTATTTAAAAACTTAAAACATCTTGTGGGAACGATTACCAACTTAGATGGAGACGAAGCCATGCGTGCACTAGAGTCCATCAAAGCCGAATTGCGCAAACGTCAACGTTTATTTGGGGAGTTTGATGTTAACCACATTAACCAATATCACAAGTTATTTAAAGAAGGCGTTGCGACAGAACCGATGCCGCATTTATTCCTGATTTCCGATGAATTTGCGGAATTAAAATCAGAACAACCAGATTTCATGAAAGAATTAGTATCAACTGCACGTATTGGACGGTCATTAGGGATACACTTAATCTTGGCTACACAAAAGCCATCCGGTGTGGTTGACGATCAAATATGGTCGAACTCTAAATTCAAATTAGCCTTAAAAGTACAAGACCGTCAAGATAGTAACGAAATATTAAAGACACCAGACGCTGCAGATATTACGTTGCCAGGTCGTGCATACTTACAAGTAGGGAATAACGAAATTTATGAACTATTCCAATCCGCATGGAGCGGTGCAGTGTATGACACTGAAGAAAATGTTATCGAGACAGAAGATAAAACGATTTATGCTATCAATGAATATGGTCAGCTCCAAGCTATCAATAAAGACTTAAGTGGTTTAACCGATGCTGAAGCGCAACCAACACAAACCGAACTCGAAGCGGTCATTGCCCATATTGAAGAAATTACAGAACGCTTAAACATTACAGAAGTGAAACGGCCATGGTTACCACCTTTACCAGAAAATGTATATCAAGATGAGTTAATGACGACAGACTTTAAAGCACTATGGAGTGATCAACCAGGTGATGTCGAATTAACACTTGGTTTAAAAGACGTGCCAGAAGAACAATTCCAAGGGCCATTAACCCTAAAATTAAAAGCGTCAGGACATATTGCCTTAATCGGAAGTCCAGGATACGGACGCACGACATTCTTACACAACATTATTTTCGATATTGCACGTCATTTCAGACCAGATCAAGCCCATATGTATTTATTTGATTTCGGTACAAACGGCTTAATGCCAGTATCCGATATCCCACATGTGGCGGACTTATTCACGATAGACCAAGAAGATAAAATCACAAAAGCTTTAAAACGCATTAACGAACTCGTATCAGAACGTAAACGCTTATTAAGCCAACAACGCGTCGTTAATATCGAACAATATAAACGCGAAACACAAGACAATGTACCAAACGTCTTTATCATGATTGATAACTACGACGCCGTTAAAGAATCACCATTAATGGAAGCCTATGAAGATATGATGATGAAAGTCACACGAGAAGGTTTAGCGTTAGGCATATACATTATCCTAACAGGTTCACGTTCAAGTGCGATTAAATCCGCAATCTTCACCAACATTAAGACACGCGTTGCTCTATATCTATTCGATAACAATGAGTTAACCAACATCATTGGTTCATACAAAAAAGGCGTTAAAGACATGAAAGGCCGTGCAGCCATCAATGATGACAACTTCACCCAATTCCAAATTGCACAGCCATTCAAACTAGCAGAAGGTGAAACGTACAATAACCGCATCAAAGATGAAATCGCTCAAATGAACGAACACTATGTTGGCGATTATCCAAGTCATATTCCAATGATGCCAGAAAAAGTATATTTTGATAAACAGTTGAATACATTTGACTTTAATAAGATAATATTAGAAGAAAAGATAATACCAATGGGATTAGAATTTGATGAAGTACAGCCAATCGGTTTCGATCTCCAAAAATCTAATATATTTACTTCGGTTAAGCCAGTTGATATTGATAACGGTTTTAATATATTAGAAAAGCAATTAAAAATTGTTTCAAAGGAATATGAAATTGCTATATTAGATACAACAGGTAGATTGAAAAATTCTGAATACGAAAATTATTTATACTGTCAAGAAAAAAAGGATATAATTGCTTTTAAAAATGAATTAGTTAACTTTATAAAGAACATTGAACCACAAAAAAAATGGATTGTAATCATTTCTAACTTCAAAGAATTTATAAATGTTGCAGCACCTACAAATAATGAAATAGAATCAATATTTTTAGATGGACCAAAAAATAATGTGTATCCTATAGTTTTTGGACTTTATCAAGAAACTATTGGGGGTATAAGCTCACAAGCTAGATTATTAAAAGAGATTGTAAATAATGCATTTGTCGGTATGAGCATTAGCGAACAAGATTTGATAAAAGTACGCTATAACTCTAACGAAAAAATTCTTAAGCGTAATGAAATGTATTATATTTGTGACTACGAGTATAAAAGAATTAAATTATTTGAATAGGGAGGCAAAATAATGAAATTTGACTTGAATAGCAAAAATGGAATAGCTGATGAAGATAATATTTTGACTAGCTTTATTATCGGTACTGGCGTTGGGCATTCAATAGTGAAATTTGAAGATGAAAGAGAAATCTTTTTTTCAAATGCAACTACAATCGTATTCGCACAATATATGAAAGACGTGTTAGCAAAGAAAAATATAAAAATAGACATTAATAATTACATGAATAGTACAGTTTTATCCTTCGAATATGATATAAAAAACGGGTCAAATGAAGGCTATATAAGTACTTTTAATGAAATAGTCGAGAAATTATTAGATATTAATATAGATAATGATAGTTTTGATGCAGCAATTGATAATGCAAAAAAAGATATGGAATCCAATTTCAAAATAAATGAGTATAGAGCTACAATGAAATTTATGGAAATGTTTAGTGATTACTATAATTTCAATTTGAAAAGTTTGATTAATGATATATGGAACTTTGATGTTAAAGATTTACTAACATTTAAAAAAGAAATGATCTTTTACGAAAACTGCATCATTAACATTAATAAAGATATAGATAATAAAGAGAAACTGTTGAATTTTAGTAAGCTAAACCATAAATTTTCATATTTAGTAAATGAAAATGATGAAAATGATGTTACGATTGAAGAAGAAGCAAGACATGCTAGTAATTATATAGGATATCATTTCAATCACCTCATTAAAAATGATTTCAATTACAATTACGCAAATGTATTAATTTTGGGGTATCATATATTTAATTCAAATTTTCAAGTTCAAATTTCAAGAAAAGAAATAGGTATATTAGGACAAGCAGATCTTAGACAAAATGATGAAAAATCAGTATCAGATATTACTGATGATAAAGTTATCAAATACAAAGAAATATTGATTAATAGTATTAATAACATGTATCACAGTGGTAGTGAAGAATTTAATTCAATTTTAGCCAAATTATTTGGAGATAATTTGAGTATTTCAAAAATTTTGGATTACTTAAAAAATATCACTCTCAATGATTTTAAAGAATTCTTTGAGAATATGCATCTGAATGTATTTGAAATTAACTTTAAGGAGGCGTAATAAATGGGAAAAGAGATTTATTTAGATCCAATAGAATTTCAGGATCAACTATCTAGTTTTGGTGAGGGTTCAGAAGAAATTAGTGGCGTGAATATTTCAGAAATAAAGGATGCCAAAAAGGAAACAAAACTTGATAGCATAGACAAACTAGATGGTTTAATTGATGAGTTATCTAATGCCATGAAAAAATACGCCCAAATGATAAGTACAGATAAAGATGCTATGGATAAGATAGCTGCAACGATTCAAAAAAATGACCAAGAAAATGCAGATAAAATATCGAATAAACATTGAGGTGAAAAAATATGACACGTTTAATTAATTCGGAATTAGAAGACTATTTAGAGAATACAAGTGACATGAAAAGTCAATTAAATGAAGCATTATATAATCATTACACTCAATGTAATACTTTATCTAAAACAGGGAGCATTAAGGGAGATGCTGGGGATAGTATTAAAAAATATGTTAGTTCAGCACATATTGGTACAATTTCGAGAGCTATAAACGTAATCTCTAATTTTGAAACAGCAGTGCAAAAATTAAAAGATTTAGGACATGAATGTGATAGTGATTCAAATGCTAAAATTGATTCAGATACTTTAGACGATACAAAAAAAGATGTTGATGATAAGAGAAAAGAATTTATTGATATAACTAGTGATTCTTCAAGTTTATTATCTGATGCATCAGAATTTATTGATACAGTTCCTTTAGGTAAAGATAAAGTTGAAAGTGGTTATGATGACAGTGAAAAAAATATAAAAGATACTAATACAAAACTTGAAAATATGGATAAAGAAGGTCAAAGTTCTCTATCTTCAATTACAAGTGAAATACAGGGATTAGTTATACAAATTAATAAATTGAGTAGTGAGTACCATGATAAAAATGGAATTATTGCTTCGAAGATTAATTCAATTACAAAAGAGCCTTGGTATAAGAGCGAAGTAAATTCTGGTGAGTTTAAAAAGATGAAAGCTGAAAGTCCTGTAGAATATGCTGAGGGAGATTATCAAACTGCAAGAGGACAAGTATATTCTAAAGATGGAAAAACAGTCGGTACTGCTGAAGCAGTTGGTGCTCATGGGAAAGTACATGTAGATAAAGATTCAATTGGTGCAGAAGGAGATGCAGCAGTTGCAAGAGCGAATGTCAAAACAAAAGAAAAATATTCCGAAAGTCAGGCTGGAGTTGAGTTTGCAAGTGCTAGAGGGAAAGCTGAAATTGACGAAAAACATATTGAAGCAAATGCAAAAGCACAACTTTTTGATGCTGGACTTGAAACTAAATTGGGGACAGATGATTATAACTTTCATGGAAAAACAGATGTAGAAGCTTTATCAGCCAGTGCTGGTATTGGAGGAGGTGCTGACGGATTTAGTGCAGAAGCAGAGGCAGTAGGTGCAAAAGTTGAAGTCGATGGTGGATTTGCTATCGGTGGAATTAACTTTGATGTTGGAGGTAGTGTTGGTGCACAAGCTGGAGGTAAGGTTGAAGCAGGCGCAAGAGGAATTGAAGTAGATGCTAAATTCTTATTCGGAGCTAAAATTAAAATAACTTGGTAGGCAGGTGTATTATATGTCAAAAACACAATTAATTGCTGAAAAAAATAGTAAAACTAGAGAATCTGCTGCGACAAAAGCAAAGATTGCTGATTTAAATGCTAAAATTGAAAAAGCTAAAAGAATCAAAAGTAAACTTGAAGATCTAAAAAAAGATGTGACAGTACATAAATATAGCTCATCTTTTATACTAAAAGAATATAACTATTGGAAAGGCGATAATAACTCAAAGTGGATTGATAAAAGTAAATCCGATTTAATAGATGGTTCATTAAGGGACTGTATAGATAATATAGATGATAATATAGATAGATTAATTGATAAAATAACTGAAATGGAAAATGAAGTTAATAATTTAGAGGGAACTCTATCTGGGTTGAAAAATGCAATAAACTCATTGATAGCAGCTATTGAAAAAATAGCAAACTAAAATTAGCCAATTAAATTTCAGTACCTAATATTACTTTAAAACTGACTTTACAATTGTATATCTATTAGATATTATAAAATGTGTTAAGCTATAAATATGTTCTTTTTCTATAAAAATGATTATTATTTTGTTCTTAATTATCTAGTTTTTAAATTTTTATCTAAGCTAAACCCCTAAAATACTTTGAAGTATATATTGATTTTTACAAATTTGTTAGGTTTAATCTTAAATTAATAAAAATAGCGAATTGCGTAAATAGAAAATAAAGATTGGAGAAGTTTATGAAAAAATTAATTTTAGGAGTGTTGATTATAATGATGACTATAGTATATGGCTGTAGCAAAGAGGATGATGATAATAATAAAAATAACAAATATCAAAGTAAAATAGAACAAATTTTAAATATTCAGCAAAAAACTCATCAAGAAATGGTAAAGCAAAGTGATAAAGTAAACCCTAAGTTTAATAAAGATGAAGTAAATCGTTATGTCTATAATGATGGCAAAATGATTATTATTAGTTATCCGTTATATAAAGAAAATAAAAAAATGTTTTATGCTGCTTATGAGTTTAAAAAGGAAAAAATTTATTATAAACAGGGTTTTAATGCGAAAGAATACGTCGATCAACATGAAGCAGACTTTAAAGATATAAAAAATGAACAATAAAGGTGAATACTATGACTAAAACAATTAAAGTAACATCACTTATCGGACTTATGCTAGAAGCATTTCTATCGTTAATGTTTTTGATTTTTTTCGTATTATCAGTGTTAGGTGTATCTCATTCTGAAGTTCAGACGACAGTAAATGGTAAGACAACAATGCAAAGTGCTGAAACTTCATCACATATTTTTAATTGGATTTTTGGCACGTTATTAGTAGCGAGTATTATTTCTCTAATCATTGGACTTATAGCATTTAAAACCATGTCTAAAAATATGAATATGAGCGCAGTTCTTTATATCATAGGTAGTATTGTTAGTCTCAATTTAATTACTATTTTCACTTGGATTGCATGTGGAGTATTGTTAATAAAAGAACAGAAGCAGTTCAAGGAGGGTAAAGTAGATGAAAAACGGATGGTGGATTAATTTAGCTATTGCTGGAATTTTGGGACTATTGAGTGTTCATGGATTTATAATTGCGTTTGGAGCATTTGGGGTTTTAGCACTAAATATTGTATGGCTAACAGTTTATACTCCAAAGAATAATACTCAAGCTTTTGAAAGTACAGCTAAACCAACTATTTATTTATCTATCATAGGTATTTTTATTATGGCAGTCTTAATGAATATACTATTTTATATAGTATTATATGATGACTTTTTAGATATAGGATTAAAAATATATGGTGATACATTTAATATTGTAAGTAAACCAACTCTTATATTTAGTATCTTATTTTTTGCAATAGGAACAAATTATGCATTTCAAATACAGCGAAAGCGATTAAATAGTAAATAATGAAAACAACAAAAATTTTAAAATGTGTTATATTGGTTTTATGTTAAATAGGACTAGTAAGGCTAATTTGAGAGATTAGACAATTTTGTTTAATCTCTTTTTTAAAAGCTTAATTATATTTATAGACATCTAAATTAAAATGCACGTTATAACCATCAGTTTTTTATATTAATATTGGCACAATAAATATGCTCAAAAAATACATAGTCGTATTCCAAATAACTAGGAGTGAGTAAAATGAGTTTTGAAAACAAGTTAAATAAACAATACAATAAAATAGCGAATTATGTGAGTGATATGATTCCAGGCCCATGGGAAAAAGTATATTTAGTCGCATATATGAAAGGATATGCTAGTGAAGTGTTTTTCTTTTTTACAGTTCCACAGAAGGATGAACTTTATTATTCAGAACATATACCGAAAGATTTTGGTGTATCAGAGGATGAATATGATTCCAGGTTTTTTCGATTATGTGATTTGTTCGATGATTTAAATGCAATTTTTATTAAAAATGGACAAGAACCATTTGGTACATGTGAATTTGACTTTACCATTGAAGGAAACTTAAATGTATCTTTTGAATACACAGATTGGGATGCATCAAAATTTGGACCTGGTGGAAAATTTGATTATTACCGATATAAAAAGTTTGGTATTTTGCCTGAAATGGAATACGCAATTAAAAGAATGCATGAAGTTGAACAATATGTAAAAGAAAGCCAAGAGAAATAATAAAATTAGATAAATTAATAAAAGGAGATTAGACAAACACTATCTGTTTAATCTCCTTTTTCAATGGGCTCTACGTCAAATATTAATGTATAATAATCATTTGTTATTTAAAATATTTTTCTATAAAAAGACTTCAATTACCTGTTCCAAAGCTATAACAAGATTAAATAAAGTGAGTTCTGCTACATATATTGTGTTAAAATTATATAAAAAGTAAAGGTGAATACTGTGATTAAAACAATTAAAGTAACATCTCTTATCGGACTTATTTTGGAAGGATTTCTATCGTTAATGTTCGCCCTTTTTTTCGCAACGTCAATTTCCGGTTTGTCTCAATCTGAGATTCAAACCACAGTTAATGGTGAAACAACGATGCAAAGTGCTGAAACGTCATCATTAATCTATAATTGGATTTTGGCTGTACTTATGGCTGTAAGTATCATTTCATTTATTATTGGTATTATAGCTTTAAAAATTATGACAAAAAAGACAACAATGAGTGCAGTGCTTTATATTATTGGTGGTTTTGTAAGCCTTAATTTGATTGCGATTTTTGCATGGACATTTTGTGGCGTATTGTTGTTAAAAAATAAAGAAGCACTTAAAGGAATAGTCATTGAGAAAAATAATATAGGTAATGCCTGGTGGATTATTTTAGCTATAGCTGGTGTTCTAGGTTTGTTGAGTGTTCATGGGTATTTAATTGGATTTGGCGCACTAATCATTTTAGTTTTGAATATTATTTGGTTAACTGTGTATACGCCAAAGAATAATACTCAAGCTTTCGAAAGTACGGCTAAACCAACGATATACGCATCTATCATAGGTATTTTTGTAATACTTGTTTTAATGAACATACTTGACTACGTGGTGTTGGATGATGGAAATTCAGATATAGGAATAAAATTATATGGTAATACATTTAATATAATAAATATGCCAATGCTTATATTGAGTTTGTTATTTTTTGCGATTGGTACATATTTTGTTTTTCAAATTCAGCGAAAGCGATTAAATAGTAAATAATGAAATAGAATATCTATAAGTTAATGAATTATTAAAGTATTCTTAACCAAATAGGTGAAAATGGAAACCAGTTGGAAATTATAGTCAGAATGGACAGGGGCGATATACAATGAAATTTGAAGAGAAATTAGGAGAACAATACAATAAAATAGCGAATTATGTGAGCGATATGATTCCTGGCCCATGGGAGAAAGTATATTTAGTTGCATATATGGAAGAATATGCTAGTGAAGTGTTTTTCTTTTTTACAGTT
>NZ_KV840197.1:330176-336362 GCF_001839145.1 Staphylococcus sp. HMSC62D11
GTGAAGTGTTTTTCTTTTTTACAGTTCCACAGAAAGATGAACTTTATTATTCACAACATATACCAAAAGATTTTGGTGTGTCTAAGAAAGAATATGTGAACAGAGCTTTTCGATTATGTGATTTGTTTGATGATTTAAACGCTATTTTTGTTAAATATGGTCAAGAACAGTTTGGCACGTGTGAATTTGACTTTACAATTGAAGGTAACTTAAATGTCTCTTTTGAGTACATAGATTGGAAAGCATCAAAATTTGGACCTGGTGGAAAATTTGATTATTACCGATATAAAAAGTTTGGTATTTTGCCTGAAATGGAATACGCAATTAAAAGAATGCATGAAGTTGAACAATATGTAAAAGAAAGCCGAGAGAAATAATAAAATTAGATAAATTAATAAAAAGGAGATTAGACAAATGACACTTGTTTAATCTCTTTTTTTAAGTTTAATTCTAATTATTGTTATCTAGATGATATTATAAGTGTTATTTTTATTAATATTGCTATGCCAGTTAAATTTAAAAACCTAAAATAAACGTATTAAATATAAATAGCAGTGGGTATAAATGAGTTTTAAATCAAAGTTAAATGACGGAGGCGCTGTAAAATAATAAATATAGATAGAATAAATCAACGATGATTATATTTTTTTACTAAATAGTATATGTCAATTTTAGAAATTAATATATAATCAATATTGTATATAGTCATTTCAAAAGCATAACTATTAGTTAAAATGAGAATTAAACTGTTTTTACAATTTAAAGCTTAAAAGAAAATATACGTCAATATGGTTTAGAGATTTATTTAATAAATATAAAGAACTACAAAAATCAAACGCCGACTGTAAAATAGCTATTTCAATTTATAAATAAAAGAGGATGGTGTTTCAAAGAATAAAAGTATATTTGAAATTACCAGGTTGGAAATATATGAAAATTATTGAAGTCATGCAAGACGGATTAAGATAAAATGAAATATGGTATATCATCCAGAATACTACTTTAATCATTTGATATCTGAATAATAAAAATTATCGCAAAAATATTTACATAATGAATGGGAGGATGTGACTAATCATGAATTTTGAAGCGCGATTAGATGAATTATATATTGAAATTACTAATCATATCAGTGACATGATTCCAGAAAGATGGGAAAACGTGTGTCTAAATGCGTTTATTGGGGACAATAAGAGGTATGTGTACTTCCATTATATGGTCCCAGGTGAAGATGATCCTCAACTGTCAATGGATATTACCTGGAATTTTGATGTATCAGAAGAAGTATTTGATCAGCAGTTTGAAACGTTATGTGAATTATTAATGAAGTTGCGGCATCTGTTTGTTGTAAATGGCAGACCGCCATTTGGTACATGTGTTATTGAGTTTAATCATAAGGGACAAAAGCAAGCTGTATATGAAAATACAGATTGGGATGCGGTAGATTTTAGATCTAAACATATGAAAAACTATTATTTTTATAAGAATTTTGGTCACTTACCAAAACAAAAATATGACATTGAACAAATGTATGCCATTCATAGGTATGCCAAAACAATTGACGATAAAAATGAAATTGTAACTATGGAATTTAAAGAAAAGATAAATTATTTATATCGATATATTGGACAGCATATCATGAATATGATTCCAGTATCGTGGGAGAATGTATATGCAGTTGCATATATGACTGATGGCGGAGGATCAGTGTACTTTTATTATACTATACCTGATAGTGATGAACTGTTTTATTCAATGGATATTCCTAAGAATTGTCATACGTCAAATGATGAATTCAGTCATCAAACCGATGGATTATATGATTTGTTTGAAGAATTACGTTATGAATTTATTAGAAATAAACACAAAGCCTGGAGTACATGTGAATTTGATTTTACGATTAAAGGTAAATTAAACGTATTGTATCAATTTATAGATTGGGATGCTACAGAATTTGGATCAAGTGCTTATTTTAATTATTATCGTTATAAAAAATTTGGTATATTACCTAAATTAGACTATGAGCTTAAAGAACTGTATGCACTCGAGCGTTATATGAAAGAATATCAAAAACGGCAGGATACATCAATTTAGATAAAAGTCAGCAAAGCATGTTATAAACAATTTGATATAGTCAGGAGAAATGTTTTGGTTATTTTAGGTTTGATTTCAATTATTTTACTTATTATTTTAGCGATTTTTGCAAGTATGTTAAAAGCTCAAAGAATCCCGATTTTCGGTTATTTTGTCGATATTGTTATCTTAGCACTACTGATGACAATTTACTTTGTTGGTGGAGGTTTAAATCATAGTGGGTTGATTGCATATGTGGTGTTTCTGCATATAAGTTCATTGATATATATTTATTTGGCACTGAAAAATTACTTTATCAAATTAAATAAACATAAATATAATTATGCTAAGAAAAATCAATTTAATGACAAAATAGCAAAGGATAAAGCTTATGATTTTCGCTTTACTCGCAGACAAGCTGTATATCATTTTCTTATTGCCATCGCCTTGATTGTTATTGCTAAACTAAGACTCACACCAGAAATAGAGCAAGATGTTTTATTATTTGAGTTTGGTTACGCATACCGTTTCATTATAATTGGCCTTGCAGTTATAGTTCTTACGTTCCTCATTGAGTGCTATCGTATGGAAAAATATGGCGCAAATTTAGTTAGAATAATTGTGCCACTAGGTGTTGCATTATGGGCAGTTATCTCCATGTTGTTGCTAGTAAAAGACGTATGGATAATTGTATTATTAGCCATTGTTGTTTTTGGTTTTTATTACGTACTTTGTAGTACAGCAGATATGTGGTTTAATCATTCTATTATTTTACCGATAATTTTATATAGTATAAGTGGCATTTTATTTGTCATTCCATTTCTATTTATGCAGCACAATCAGAAATTAATCAACAATGGTTTATTTATACTCATACTTAGCATTCTTATATATGGATTGGTAGTGATAAATGCATTATGGAAGAGACCACTACGACATCAATTAAAGATATTAATGAAATATAATAATACGTTGATATCAGCTAAAATTTATAATCAAACTAAAAAGCGTATGACAAGTTTGAGATTATCAAAATATAAATTTTACATTGCTATGGTAGCATTAATCATATTATTTACTGCAACTAAAATACTAGTCACACCGGCTATGAAAGATATCGCCGGCAAAGATATTGTAGCATTAATGATGCTATTATTTTTTATAACTGTGGTATTTTTGGTAATAGACATTATTTCATGGCTGAAAAGAAAACAATTTGTCTTCATCACTATAAAACCTTTATTTGTTTTTGGATTATACATCCTTTTATTCATATGGTTGCCTTAATTATCAAGCGTTAATATGAAATGCTCGAAGTAAAGATAATGATACTTTTTTGATTGCGTATGTTGTAACAGATATTTTGTTTTGGATTAAAAATAAAAAAATTATATTCATTTCGATTAATTCACGATTTCTTATGGTATTATTAATTGTGTTAGCTTGGTGTTTATTTTAAAAGAAAAAGATAATATCAATCTAAATAAAAAAGATTAAGGGGTAAACAAATGAAAAGAATTATTACTGTGTTATTACTGTTTGCGATTGTGTTAGCGGGTTGTGGTAAAGGAGATAAGTACGACAAAGATATCGATAAGGTTTATAAAAAGCAAGAAGAAACAAATAAAATGTTACCAGCATTTGGCTTAAAAGTAGATAAAAAAGTAGATAGAAATGATAGTAATACATATGTTTATAAAGACGGAAAAGTATTTGTGATTGGTGTACAACTTAGTAAAAAAGTTGAAGAATTAAATTACTTTACTTATAAAATGAAAAACGGCAAACCAGAATTAGATATGGATGAAAACCCACTTAAATACAAGAAAAGCCATAAAGCAGATTATGAAGAAGAAAATGTAGAAGTAAAAGAAAAATAGGGACATACTTGTATTATTTGTGCGAAAATATTATAAAATAATTATATAACATTATATTGTTTTATTTATAAAGAGGAGTATTGATATGGAAGAAACCGGGAAGGCATTAAAAATATGGACATGGGTATTTATGGTCTTATCTCTAGTAGTTTTTCTATTTGGTATCGGTTCAATCATCTGTAGCTATAAATATAAACAATATAATGAAGAAAAAGGCGCCAAATTATTACAAACCGCAATTATTGTAACCGTTGTTACAACTACTATGACAATTTGTAAATTCTTTGTTTAATGAACAATACATTTTAGTTCGATTTCAATAATAATTATAAGGGATTAGGCAAATAGCACTTGTTTAATCCCTATTTTTAAAAAATACAATATATGGCATAACGTTTAATTGCATGGGAAACATACAAAAAATTTAGTATTTATTTAATGAATATCAAGCACTAATTGGTATAACTATAGCTAAGATTAGTTGACAGTTTTAAAGTAATATCAATGTTTTAAAAAGGAGAGTGCCCATGAAACCTAAAGAAATGCAAGTTATGTGTATGAACAACATAAAGAATTCATATTTAATCGCCTTTGCTTTTAGTTAATCAAATGGTTAGGAATTATCACTATAATACTTTCAACTATTGGATTAATATACTTTTCATTGATTATTCCTGTTGACTCTGAAGAAAATAGAACAATTTGGGTAGGGATATTATTTATGATAGCAGTGCATATTTTAGTTGCACGATCTTTCTTCTATTTAGGATTGGTAAATAGTTCAATCAAAGAAGATGAGTTGTAGTAAGAAATGAAAATATCGAAATGTTTAAAATAATTAAGTTTACATAAATTCATTTAATTGATTTGAGAGGAAAAGAAATGAAAAACATGATGAAAGCTGTGTTGATGTTAAGTCTATTAGTTACATTAACTGCTTGTGGTAATGATAGTAAAGATAGTAATCATGATACAGATACGTTTAAAAAAGAAAAAAAGACAAATGAAACTAAAAGTCAAGATGATGTTGAATCTTTAAATATCAAGGATTTACCAAAAAGTACTGAAATGAATATGAAGAAAGATATTAAAATCAAAGACGAACAAAACAAAATAATTATAAAAAAAGATTCAATCAAATATGATAAAGATAAAAAGCAATTATCTATGGATATTATTTATAAACCTCATTATGTATTTGAACCAGAACGAATTGGTAGGTCACTAACAATATTTTACACTAATGACGACAATGTACAGCGTGTAAGATATAGATATAAAGTCCATGGAGAAAATCATGACCACACAGTAGTTAAACATGGCTCGGATTTTAAACTAGAAGAATAATGTCATTACTATTTTTTATTTTTAGAGCTTAATTGAGAACTAACTAGCTTAAAAAGACTTCATTTATAGAGGAGAGATGGATAGTGGAAAAAGAAATAACAAAAGAGGAAATTGCTCATAATATAAAAAATCCATACATTACCCCTGTTGCAATATTAATGAATATACTAGCACTTGTTCTATATTCAATTATGTTTTTTCCTCAGCATTTATTATACAAATTGCCTAAGTATATTTATATATTCTTATTATTTTGGTTGATTATTAATGTCATTTCGTATGTGCAAGAAAAATCCAAAAAGGTTAAAACAGATAAGGGAACATTAATAAGATATATTATTATCAGTACATTATGTGGTTATAGTGTATCAATAGCTATTGCTTCAGTATATGTTTTTGGTGCAACAGTTAATGGAGACGATGTATTTGACTATTGGCTGATAATTATTATAGCTAATGTTATTTCGCTTATTGGTTTTAATATTTTTGTAATAAGTGAATTTGGTTTAATTCAGTCATTATCGGGTTCTGCGGGTAATATCATGGGCATTGTTGTAGCTTTAGGTGGCTTTGGTATTTTGATTTATTTAAGTCGTATTGTGCCTTACACAGCTGAAGAAAATAACTTTATATGGATATCAATTTTGGTAATTTTAATGGTTGACTTGTTAATAGGTCGTTCTTACTTCAATTTAATGAAATATCAGATTATTGAGGAAGAAGGATTGGAGTAAAATTAATGGAACTAGTAATGCTGGTAATGCCTTTTTCTGTAAAGATTGTTTTTACTTTTACGTATTAACTTACAAAGGAGGAATATTAAATGGAAGATGAAGTAATAACTAAAGAGGGAATAGCACATAACATAAAAAATCCGTACATTACG
>NZ_KV840197.1:336462-355166 GCF_001839145.1 Staphylococcus sp. HMSC62D11
TGCGGGTAATATCATGGGCATTGTTGTAGCTTTATGTGGCTTTGGTATTTTGATTTATTTAAGTCGCATTGTGCCTTATACAGCTGAAGAAAATGATTTTATATGGATGTCTATAATTGTCATTTTAATGGTAGATTTATTAATTGGACGTTCTTACTTCAATTTAATGAAATATCAGATTATTGAGGAAGAAGGATTGGAGTAAAATTAATGGAACTAGTAATGCTGATAATGCCCTTTTTATGAAGATTACTTTTGAAATAGATGAAGATGACAATTGGATAGAAAGATTTGATAAAGTTTATGATGTATTTAAATAAAAGTGTATAGATTATTTTCGTTTTTATAAATTAACTTAAAAAGGAGGAATTAAAGTGGAGAATGAAGAAATAACAAAAGAGGAAATTGCTCATAATATAAAAAATCCGTACATTACGCCAGTTGCCATTTTTATGTTTATATTCTCATTAACCTTTTATTGTATTTTATTTTTTAGCGCCCATTTATTATACAAATTGCCTATATATATGTATATATTTTTGGTGTTTTGGGTTGTTATAAATATCATTTCATATTTACAAGAGAAATCAAAAAAGGTTAAAACAAATAAAGCTGCATTAATAAGATATATTATTATCAGTACATTGAGTGGTTACAGTTTATCAATTTCTTGTTCCTCAGTGTATGTATTTGGTGCTACTACAAATGGATATGATGTATTTGATTATTGGCTGATAATTATTATAGCTAATATTATTTCGCTTATTGGTTTTAATATTTTTGTAATAAGTGAATTTGGTTTAATTCAGTCATTATCGGGTTCTGCGGGTAATATCATGGGCATTGTTGTAGCTTTAGGTGGCTTTGGTATTTTGATTTATTTAAGTCGTATTGTGCCTTATACAGATAATGAAAATAATTTTATATGGATGTCTATTATCGTCATTTTAATGATTAACTTGTTAATAGGCCGCTCTTACTTTAATTTGATGAGATATCAAATTATTGATGAAGAGGGCTTGGAGTAAAATTAACGGAACTAGGCATGTGGTAATGCTTTTTGAACAAATATTATTTTTGAAGTATATAATATAAAGATGATAATTTAAACAAAAATGTATAACAATTATCGTAAGTTAATGCATAATAAAACTGTAAAGATTCTTTTCACTTTTATGTATTAACATACAAAGGAGGAACATAAAATGGAAGATGAAGTAATAACTAAAGAGGAAATAGCACATAACATAAAAAATCCGTACATTACGCCAGTTGCTATATTAATGAATATAATGTGTTTAATTTTTTATACGATTATGTTTTTTAACAGTCATTTATTATACAAGTTACCTAAATATATATACATATTTTTAGCTTTTTGGGCTGTTATAAATATCATTTCATACGTCCAAGAAAAGTCTAAAAAGGTTAAAACAAACAAATCGTCATTAATAAGATATATCATTATAAGCACATTATGTGGTTATAGTTTGTCGATTGCACTAGCATCGATATATGTATTTAATGCGACTATTAATGGTGATGATGTTTTTGAGTTTTGGTTGATGATCGTTTTAGCTAATATTATAGAGTTAATCGGCTTTAATATTTTTGTAATAAGTGAATTTGAAGTTATTAAGTCAATATCCAATAGATTGTTTAAATTATTAGGTATACTTATGGCTGTTTCTGGTTTAGGTATGCTTTATTATATAAGTCAAATTGCACCTAAAAGAACAGATGATACCACCTATATATGGTTATCTATTATCGTCATTTTAATGATTAACTTGTTAATAGGTCGTTCTTACTTTAATTTGATGAGATATCAAGTGTTAGAGGAAATTGAATTAGAAGAGCAACATCATACTAGCAAGTAAATAACTTATATTTTAAATAAGAAGGTGAATACCTATGATTATAATTATTACAGTGGGTCTGTTCATTCTAAGTTGTGCAGCATATTTTATTGTTAGAGAATGCTTAGATTTACTTAAAAGGAAAAAGTATGTGAAAGCTGCATTATTATTTATAGGTTATATGGTAGTGTATGAAACATATGTTTACTTTGATAACATTGGTATGGTTGAGATGGATAATGTGACAAGTATTGTGTTTTGGTTGTTCTTACTAAGCAGCTATTTATCAGCGCATTATTCTATATTAAAACCCAACAGAATAAGATTGGAAGAGGTCAAAAATACGGCAAGAATATTACATAAATATGATAAAGAAAAAGCTGAAAGTTTAAGAACTGATCTAAAATACGGAAAAGATATTGCACGTGCAGGTGCTATATGTTCATCTATTTTTATTATGTCAATAGCGCTGAAAGTTAAACAAACCACTGAACGCACGAATGATGATTTACGTTATTTTGTAGAACGCTCACTTAATGACACAATGTCAATTGCATTTGCAATCACTTCTATTGTATTTGTCTTGATTTTTATTTATTTCATCATAGACATTTATTTTTGGGTGAATCGTGGCATCTTTCATGGCTATGTGGTTCGACCCATTATTATGTTTGGGTGGATGATAATCTTCGCAATTGTTATAGCTCAATATCGATAAAGATATATACTTAATGTTGCTTAATCTGTTAAAAAGTAGAAGCTACTATTAATAGGAGGGATGATGGCATGGAAGAGACTTATCAAGCATTGAGAAAACCAGCAACTCAAGCTATGAATATGTTGGCTTTAGGCTCAATTCTTTTTAGTTCTATACAATATTTTGTTGGTCTCACTTTAGCAGCAACAGCTAATTATTTAATTATAGCAACTTCTATAGAACTTTTAATAATTTTTTGTGGCTTGTTGCAGTTATTCTTCCCTAAAATTCCTAGTGATCGAAAAAAGATAAAAAAGAGAGCCCTGATATTTATGATAGTGGGCATACTTTCTACATATAGCAGTTATTTATCTTTTTATAATATTTACTTTTTTATCGAGGGTAATACTCAAGAAATTAGAATATATTGGATATTAGGAACCGTTATAGCCATTATTTGTTTTTCTGCACATATTTTAAGTTTAATTTTTATGACGATTACGCCGAGTTTTATTAAAGATAAGACGCTCTTAATTCTGTTTTTAAAATTTGTTGCGATCTTATTATATGTTCAAAAGGCAATAGAGTTTTTTATTATACCTGATCATCAAGGTAATAGATTTTTAATGATTGGATTGCTATTGTTGATTCCATTAATGAACTATATTTGTACATATTTTTATTTGTTATTTGGTGAGATATTAACGAGTAAAGAAATGGGCTACAGGATTGAAAACAAGTAATTCAGTGAACATAAGCATCGGTTAGTAACTGATGGTGAATTTAGCTATGAGTTTAAAAATGATTTGAACTTATCGAGTCTCATTATAGACTGTGTCACCCAAAATATATGATTATTTCATAATGAATTTGAATTTACTTTATTCAGTTCGTAATAACATAATTTAAATTAAAACTTATAATGTGTTATTCGCACGTCATCGTCGCTAACACTTATAAGTTTTTTGTATATTGGCTAAGGGAACTTATGCGTTTATGGTGTTTAATTGTTGGGAATATTTTATATAATATAACATTTTTATTCATTGCAGAGGAGCATGTTGTATGATTATTGCAATTATTTGTTTAGTTGTGTTGTCGTTCTTCTTTTCTATTGGTGAAACCACTTTAAGTACGGTGCATCGGACGAAATTTCAAACTGAAGGCGAGCAAGGTGATAAAAAAGCATATCGTATTGCACGATTTTTAGCGCATCCAAGTGAAGCGATGACGGCGTTACTCATTGGTCGTACGATAAGTATGACGCTGTTGACTGTGCTAGTAGCAGCGGTATCTTATCATGCACAATGGCACTTAGGCCTCACGCTTACAATATATGCTGTATTTGTTATTTTATTTGCAGAAGTGATACCTAAATCTATTGCTGCAAATTTCGCTAATCGCATTATGCGTATGATTTTTCCTGTTGTACGTGTGTTTGTCGCAATCTTGCGTCCAATCACTTTATTATTGGATGCGATAACGAAAGGGTTGAATCGACTTATTGCGAATGGAAGTGAACCAGAAGCGCAATGGTCTAAAGCAGAGATTCAAATGATGTTTGCAGTGGCTCAGCGTGATGGGGCATTGAATGAAATTGAAAGTGAACGTTTAAAAGGGGTTATGGCGTTTAGTAATTTAAAGATTAAAGATGTTAATACAACGCCAAGAGTAAACGTCACTGCTTTTTCAAATATCACACCTTATGATGAAGTCTATCAAACGGTCATGAATGAACCTTATACGCGTTATCCAGTATATGATGAAGATATTGATCATATTATAGGCGTGTTTCATTCGAAATACTTACTGTCTTGGAGCAAAGATCCGAGTCATACTATTGATGAATATATTGCTGAACCACTGTTTGTCAATGAACACAATCGTGCAGAATGGGTGTTGAGAAAAATGACGATAAGTCGAAAACATTTAGCGATTGTGCTTGATGAATATGGTGGTACAGATGGTATTGTTTCGCATGAAGATTTAATTGAAGAAATGTTAGGCATGGATATTGAAGATGAAATGGATAAAGAAGAAGAAGAAAAGTTACAACAACAACGTTTAAAACATCAGCACCTGCATCAACAATTTCAAAGACGACGGTAAATTTGGAGGATACAAGATGAAGCAGTTGACAACGCAATTCACAAAATATTTGAACGTTCACTATCCTATCATTCAAGCAGGTATGGCTGGCAGTACTACTCCAGAATTAGTGGCTGCCGTGAGTCATCAAGGTGGGCTTGGCACGATTGGTGCAGGCTACTTTGATACTGCGCGATTAGAACAAGAAATCCAAGCAGTTCAGGCATTAACTTCGCAACCATTTGCAGTGAATTTATTTATTCCGAGTGATTATCAGTATTCAGAGGCTGAGGTGGCACAAATGAATGCTTGGCTGAAACCTTATCGTCGTGCACTTCAACTAGAAGAACCCACTGTAAATATTACTGAGGAACAACGTTTTAATGCTGCGATTGATTTAGTGCTTCAATACCATGTTCCTGTATGTAGCTTTACATTTGGCATACCGAAGCAAGAAATCATTGAACGATTAAAAGCAGCACAAATTGTGACGATGGGTACTGCAACATCAGTAGATGAGGCAATCGCAATTGAACAAGCAGGTATAGATATCGTAATTGCCCAAGGTAGCGAAGCAGGAGGACATCGTAGTAGCTTTTTACCTACAACTCAAGGGCAACAATCAATGATTGGTACAATGGCACTTGTACCACAAATCGTTGATCACGTAGATATTCCTGTTATTGCTGCAGGTGGCATTATGGATGGCCGTGGCATTTTGGCAAGCTTGATTTTAGGTGCCTCTGGCGTACAAATGGGCACAGCTTTTTTAACGTTGCAAGAAAGTGGTGCACGCCCAGTATTAAAGCAAGCCATTCTGAATAGTAAAGAAACGGATACGGTCGTGACAAATGTATTTAGTGGCAAATATGCGCGTGGTATTAATAACAATTTTATTCAATCCTTTAAGAATTATAATGGTAAAATCCCTGATTATCCAATTCAAAATCAGTTGACAACATCGATACGTCAACATTCAGCACAAAAGCATAACGATGCATGGACGCACTTATGGAGTGGACAAGCACCACGACTGGCTATAGATAGTCATGTAGCTGGACTTTTTGATAAATTGTTGACAGAGATAGAAGCATTACGTTGCCAATTTTAAATCGTTTATCATTGATAAATCTAAGTTGATATAATGAAGTAATAAATTCGATTGTGGTATGATTGTACTGGTGATGAATATGATTAACATTGGCTTAACTGGTTGGGGTGACCATGAGACGTTATATGAAGATATTGGACGCCAAGCTGATAAACTTCAAACGTATGCAGGTCATTTTCCAATTGTTGAATTGGACGCCTCTTATTATGCGATTCAACCTGAAAGAAATATATTAAAGTGGATTAAAGAGACACCAGAGACGTTTAAATTTGTTGTCAAAATACATCAAGCGTTGACGTTACATGCGGATTATAAAGATGTTGCGACATCGCGCAAAGCGTTGTTTGAGCAATTTAAAGCAATGATTGAACCCCTGCAAACGCATGATAAATTAGCGTTGGTGTTAGTTCAATTTCCGCCTTGGTTTGATTGCTCGATGGAAAATGTAACTTATTTACGGTATGTACGCCAACAATTATTAGATATTCCTGTATGCATTGAATTTCGTCATCAATCATGGTTTGATGCGGTACATAAGGAACAGACATTACAATTTCTTGTCGACCATCAATTTATTCATGCGGTTTGTGATGAACCACAGGTGAAAATGGGTTCGATTCCAATGGTTAATCGTATTACTCATGATATCGCCTTTGTACGTTATCATGGGCGCAACACTCAAGGCTGGACTAAAAAGGATATGACAGACCAAGAATGGCGAGATGTGCGGTATTTATATGATTATAATCAACAAGAATTGCAAGACCTCGCGCATAAAGTTGAAATATTAGCGCAAAAAGCTAAGACAGTATATGTCGTGTTTAATAATAATTCTGGGGGCCATGCGGCTAAAAATGCCAAAACATATCAACAGATGCTTGGAATAGATTATACAGGTTTGGCACCACAACAACTAAAATTATTTTAAGAGGCGAAATCAATGGTATTAACTTTTATTTTTCTTATTTTAATTGGCCTACTTTCTGCTGTTATTGGTTCATTAGTAGGTATTGGCGGCGGTATCATCATTGTACCTACGCTTGTTTATTTAGGTGTGGAACATCATCTTTTACATGGCATTACGCCTCAAATTGCTATTGGGACGTCATCCGTGATACTCATTGTAACAGGATTATCGTCATCTCTAGGCTATTTGAAAACGAAACAAGTCGATATTAAAAATGGCTCTATTTTCCTATTTGGCTTATTGCCTGGGTCATTAGCGGGTTCGTTGCTTAGTCGCTATTTAACATTAGAGTCATTCAATTTATATTTTGGTATTTTTATGATTCTTGTATCCATTATATTGATGGTACGTCATAAAATAAAACCAATTAAACTATTTGATAAGCCACAATATCGTAAGTCTTATACGGATTCGGAAGGTGTAACTTATCATTATAGTGTTCCACCGCTTGTGGCTTTTGTCGCAACCTTATTTATTGGTGTGTTAACAGGATTATTTGGCATTGGCGGCGGTGCATTAATGACGCCATTAATGCTGATTGTCTTTAGATTTCCACCACATGTTGCTGTCGGCACAAGTATGATGATGATTTTCTTCTCTAGTGTGATGAGCTCAATTGGTCACATTTTTCAAGGACATGTGGCTTGGGGATATTCTATCATTTTAATTATCTCAAGTTATATTGGCGCACAAATTGGAGTGAAGATCAATCATTCTATTAAGTCTGAAACGGTAGTCATGTTGCTTAGAACTGTCATGTTATTCATGGGGATTTATCTTATTTTTAAATCATTGATGTAAATTACAAAGGGGGTAGTACTGTGAAGTTGACGATTTATCATACGAATGATATACATAGTCATTTGCACGAATATGCACGCATTCAAGCTTATTTACAGACACATCGCCCAGCGCTTCAACATCCTTCTCTTTATATAGATATTGGGGATCATGTCGATTTATCTGCCCCTGTGACAGAAGCAACATTAGGGAAAAAGAATGTTGCGTTATTAAACGAGGCACAATGTGATATTGCAACCATTGGTAATAATGAAGGGATGACGATTTCGCATGAAGCTTTGAATACATTATATGATGATGCGCATTTTAAGGTGATTTGTACGAATGTTCTTGACGAACAAGGACAATTGCCTAATCATATCGCAACTTCATATATTCAAAACATCGAAGGGACACGGATTCTTTTTGTTGCTGCAACTGCACCATTTACGCCATTTTATCGTGCGCTAGATTGGATTGTGACAGATCCACTTGAAGCGATTAAAGATGAGATTCAATCACGTCAAGGACAATATGATGTCTTAATTGTGATGAGTCATGTTGGTGTCTTTTTTGATGAACAATTATGTCAAGAAATACCAGATATTGATGTTATTTTCGGGAGCCATACGCATCACTATTTTGAACATGGTGAAATAAATAATGGTGTGCTGATGGCTGCCGCTGGAAAATATGGTCACTATTTAGGTGAAGTTACGCTAACCATTGAACAACATCAAGTCATTGCGAAAGAAGCAATGCTACATCCGCTCGACACATTGCCTACTGTCGAAACACACTTTGATGAGGAAGGTAAGGCACTGCTAAATGAACCTGTGATTCACCATCCAGTTCACTTAGAAAATAAAACAGATGTCATTACCCAAACAACCTATCTTCTCGCTGAAAGTGTCTTTGAATTTACAAATGCAGATTGTGCGATCATCAATGCGGGATTAATTGTTCAAGGTATTCAGGCTGACCAAGTGACCGAGTACGATATTCACCGTATGCTACCACATCCTATTAATTTAGTAAGGGTAAAAGTCACAGGTACAGAATTGAAAAATGTGATTATAAAAAGTCAAAAGCAAGAATATTTACATGAGCATGCACAAGGTTTAGGCTTTAGAGGAGACATCTTTGGCGGTTATATTTTATATAATTTGGGTTTTATAGAATCAGAAGCACGTTATTTTATCAATGGAGAAGACATTGATGATGAGCAATACTATACGTTGGGAACGGTTGATATGTACACGTTTGGCCGTTACTTCCCGATGCTAAAAGGATTGCCAACAGAATATTTAATGCCAGAATTTTTACGCGATATATTTAAAGAAAAGTTATTAAATTATTAAATTTATTGCGTATTACGTTTTAATTTAGGGTAAATTTAGTTATAATGAATGAAGATTGATTATTCAGGAGGGTAAGCGTTGTTATGGCTACAAGAAATGAAGAAATTTTACGTAAACCAGATTGGTTGAAAATTAAGCTTAACACGAATGAGAACTACACTGGCCTCAAAAAAATGATGCGAGAAAAGAATCTACACACTGTTTGCGAAGAAGCAAAGTGTCCAAATATACATGAATGCTGGGGAGCAAGACGTACGGCAACGTTTATGATTTTAGGTGCGGTATGTACAAGAGCATGCCGTTTCTGTGCGGTTAAGACGGGATTACCTAATGAATTAGACTTAAATGAGCCAGAACGTGTGGCAGAATCGGTTGAACTGATGAATTTAAAACACGTGGTTATTACAGCAGTAGCACGTGATGACTTAAGAGATGCGGGTTCAAATGTTTATGCTGAAACAGTGCGCAAAGTACGTGAACGAAATCCATTCACAACGATTGAAATCTTACCATCTGATATGGGTGGGGATTATGAAGCGTTAGAAACATTAATGGCATCACGACCAGATATTTTAAATCACAATATCGAAACAGTACGCCGTTTAACACCAAGAGTACGTGCACGTGCAACATATGACCGTACACTCGAATTCTTACGTCGTTCAAAAGAATTACAACCAGATATTCCTACGAAATCAAGTATTATGGTAGGTTTAGGTGAAACGACTGAAGAATTATTACAAGCTATGGATGATTTACGTGCGAATGACGTAGACATTTTGACAATTGGTCAATATTTACAACCATCTCGTAAGCATTTAAAAGTTCAAAAATATTATACACCTCTAGAATTTGGTAAGTTACGTAAAGCAGCTATGGATAAAGGATTCAAACATTGTGAAGCTGGACCAATGGTACGTAGCTCATATCACGCAGATGAACAAGTTAATGAAGCGGCTAAAGAACGTCATCGCTTAGGAGAAAAGCAATTAAATCATCAACAATAATCGAATAGACTGTGGAAATTGAGTTGGCAGAAGTATTATGTGAGCCACTATCAGCTATGGTCATTCTTATCAATAAAAGGGCTTAGTTTGTACGAGAGTGATTAACTGTCGTATTTGCTAAGTCTTTATTATCATATAAAGGTGAGTCATTTATGATTAAAGTAAACCAGCAATATTTTGAAATCATTGAGGACTATCGTGACTGCTTTGATGAAGAATTATTTGCTGCTAAATATGCAGATATTCTCGATAAATATGACTTTGTTGTCGGAGATTTTGGTTACGAACTGTTAAGACTCAAAGGATTTTATAAAGATAGTAACAAAAAGGCTGAAATTTCAAAACGCTTTTCAAGTATTCAAGATTATATCTTAGAATATTGTAATTTTGGCTGCCCATATTTTGTTCTACAGCGTCTTTCAGAAGACGAGGTTAAAACTCGATTAGGTGAGTCAGACACACAAATTAACAGTGAAGACAAACTACACGATGTCAAAATAGCGCCATCCATACCAGCAGAATCTCAACAAATAGAAACCAATAAAGATTAATTGGCACAGACAACATAGCATCAACAGAGTAACTTTCAAAACGAAAGTCCACAAGTAAAGCGAGAAAACAAAGTTAACATCAACTTTTGTTTCCTCGCTTTTTTCATGCTTTGATAACATGTTTATGACACAGCATTGAATCATAAACATGTTATTGTATGACTTCATTTAAATATTCGGTTATTTCAGTGGCTTCTGCATCAGAAACACCAAGAATATAGGCGATATAACCATCTTCTTCAAGGTCATCTGTGCCGATAATTCCAAATTTATTGGTCTGCATATTCAAAACTAATGTCTTTCCATAATGACGGTCTGTTTGAACTAACATCAAATCATAGCGACTATGTTCACCGACAAAGCCTACAAATTGCACTTGACTTTGTTCTTCATCGTCATATAAATACATATCTATCATAAAGTGGTGCTCCTTTATTTAAGGTTATTTATTTAGTATAACTACAAATGAAGTGTGCTGCAAAATTATGATATGATAAAGACATTAAGAGGTGACTAAGCATGTATTTTGTAGACAAAGAAAAATTAACACAGAAATTAAATTATTTAAGGCAGTTAACGCAAGATTATCAAGATCATAAAGATAATCCTTATGCTTTTGAGCGCATTGCACAAATGCTAATTGAAGCATCTGTCGATATTGGTAATATGATTATCGATGCTTTTATTTTAAGAGATCCTGGTAATTACAAGGATGTAATTGATATATTAGCACTTGAGAGTGTGATTACATCTGAAACACAAGCTGCAATCAATCAAACAATCGAAGTGCGTAAGCAATTTGCACATGATTATATTACTTTACAACATGATACACTTGAACCTCTGTTTGATGATGCACTACCGTATTATGACAACTTTATATATGAAGTATCATTATTTTTAGAACAGGAAAGTGTACCAGTGACAGCTTTTGGAAAAGGAGACAATTAACAATGAAACACTATAAAGGATATTTGATAGATTTAGATGGGACGATGTACAAAGGTACAGAGGAAGTTGACGGAGCAGCACAATTTATTGATTATTTAAATCAGCAAGGCATTCCTCATTTATATGTAACGAATAACTCGACCAAGACACCTGAAGAAGTAACAGCTAAATTACGCGAGATGCATATTGATGCTAAACCTGAGGAGATTGTGACTTCAGCATTAGCTACGGCAAACTTTATTGCCAATGAAAAAGCAAATGCCTCTGTATATATGATTGGTGGTAGTGGTTTGAAAGCAGCATTACTAGACCGTCGTTTAACATTAAGACGAGATAAACATGTCGATTATGTAGTGATAGGATTAGATGAACAAGTTACCTACGATAAACTAGCGATTGCAACACTTGCTGTACGTGAGGGTGCCACATTTATTTCAACTAATCCGGATGTTTCTATTCCTAAAGAAAGTGGTTTATTACCTGGTAATGGTGCTATTACAAGTGTCGTTAGCGTCTCTACTGGGCAACAACCACAATTTATTGGTAAACCAGAACCAGTTATAATGGATATTGCACTTGATATACTTAAATTAGATAAAGCAGATGTTGCCATGGTCGGGGACTTGTATGATACAGATATTATGTCTGGCATCAATGTTGGCGTGGATACAATTCATGTTCAAACGGGTGTAACCTCATTTGCTGAAATTCAAGAAAAAGATGTTCCGCCAACTTATTCGGTAAAAGATTTAAATGAAGTGATTCGACAATTACAACAATAGTCAGGGACACTTAAAGGAGGCTGAATGATGGCTAAAATACTTGTTACCAGAAAAATCCCAGATCACTTTGTCCAACAATTAGAACAATTTGGGGAAGTAGAGATGTGGGATAAGGCACTTGTACCAATGCCTAGAGCAAAGTTTTTAACAGCTATTAAAGATGCAACAGCATGTTTCATTACGCTCAGTGAGCAAATTGATCACGAGGTTATCGCACAAGCGCCACAGTTGCGTATCGTTGCAAATATGGCAGTTGGCTATGATAATATCGATATTTCACTAGCAAAATCACGCGATATTGTGGTAACTAATACACCAGATGTGCTTACAGAAACGACAGCAGAATTAGGGTTTACCTTGATGCTTAGTGTTGCGCGACGCATTGTTGAAGCAGAAAAATATGTTCAAGATGGTCGATGGACTAGCTGGGGTCCTTACTTATTATCTGGTAAAGATGTGTACGGTTCGACTGTTGGTATTTTTGGCATGGGTGCCATTGGTCAAGCATTTGCAAGGCGTTTAACTGGCTTTAATACGCGTACGCTATATCATAATCGTTCAAGAAGAGAAGATGTTGAGCGTGAATTAAAAGTCACATATGCTGATTTTGACACATTATTAGAAGAAAGTGATTTTGTCATATGTACAGCACCATTGACAGTGGAAACGAAGAACAAATTTAATGCTGAGGCATTTCAAGCGATGAAACAAGATGCAATCTTTATCAACATTGGTCGAGGTGCAATAGTAGATGAAGACGCACTTGTATTTGCACTTGAACAAGGTGATATCGCAGGATGCGGCTTAGATGTTTTACGTGAAGAACCTATTAATGAGAAACATCCATTATTATCTATGCCGAATGCCGTCATTTTACCGCATATTGGCAGCGCATCAGTGAAGACGAGAAATCGTATGATTCAATTATGCGTTGATAATATCGTGGCTGTTTTACAACAACAGGCGCCATTAACACCGGTTACTAGCCATTAAATTATGATACAAGCAGAGCTTTTACATGTTGTTATTTAATAGCATGTAGAAGTTTTTTGCGTATATAACAAAATTGTTATGTCATATGTAATTGTGTGTTTCGTTAATAAGACGTAAAATAAAATATGTTCTACAAATAGTGTAGTGCAAGTCTTTGCAATAGTGTTTTTAAAGATAACATTGCAGGCTTGTCAAAAAATAGATATAATAAGTTGTAAAAATAATATATAAATCTGAAACTAATTATACTTATTATAAAAAGTGGCGCAGCAAAAGATAAGCTGTGCATCTTAATTTTGAATGAGTGAGGTGCGATATGAAAGCCCAACAAAAAGAAACTTCAGAAACATTTAAAAAACTTAAACCATATTTATTAACATTGCTTTATTTAGCTATATTCATAGCATTGTATTTAATTTATGGTACTGGCGATACACAGAATAACTTCATTTATAATGAATTTTAATGAGGGAGAATATAACATATGAACGATATCATTTCTAAATTAATCGATATTGAGCAAGCGCAGCCGAATCAAGTTGCTGTAAGACATATGAATGACGAATTAACTTATAAGGAATTACTTGAGGAATCAAGTAAACTAGCACATCAATTACAAGGCAGTCAACAACCAATGATTTTATACGGCCATATGTCTCCGTACATGATTGTTGGTATGCTTGGTGCTATCAAAGCAGGTTGCGGCTACGTTCCGATTGATACATCGGTGCCAGCTGAACGTGTAAACATGATTATTGATAAAGTTGAACCACAGTTCATCTTTAATACCGTTGATGAACCATTAACATATGATGGGGCGAAGACGATTACGACTCAAGATGTCAAAGAATCAAACAATCCAATCGTATTCGATAGTCAAATGACTGAAACAGATACGGTATATACTATCTTTACTTCCGGTTCAACTGGTGAGCCTAAAGGTGTTCAAATTCAATACGCAAGCTTGATTGAATTTGCTGAATGGATGGTATCGTTACATCAAGAAGATGGTGGCCAAGAATGGTTAAACCAAGCACCATTTTCATTTGATTTATCAGTGATGGCAATCTATCCATGTTTAACATCTGGTGGCACACTAAATCTTGTAGATAAAGATATGATTAAAAAGCCTAAGTTATTAAATGACATGTTAGTGGCTACACCAATTAACACTTGGGTATCTACACCATCATTTATTGAAATGTGCTTATTATTGCCGACATTGAATGAAAATGATTACCCAAGCTTAAATCATTTCTTCTTCTGTGGTGAAATTTTGGCACATAGAACAGCTAAGGCTTTAGTTGATAGATATCCACACGCTGTGATTTACAACACATATGGTCCGACTGAAGCAACTGTAGCTGTTACAAGTATTCAAATCACACCTGATGTATTAGCGCAATATAATCCACTTCCAGTAGGTGTTGCACGTCCAGGTACGACGTTATCTATAACTGATGAAGACGAACTTGTTATTAAAGGTAACAGCGTGAGCCTAGGTTATTTAAAAAATAAAGCTAAAACAGATGCTGCATTTAAATATGATGATGGCATTCGCCATTATTATACAGGGGATAAAGCCAAAGAAGACAACGGCCTATGGTTCATTCAAGGACGTATTGATTTCCAAATTAAAATGAATGGTTACCGTATGGAACTTGAAGAGATTGAAGCACAATTACGCCAATCTGATCGAGTGAGAGAAGCTGTTGTAGTGCCAGTATACCGCAATGATAAAGTTGTTCACTTAATTGGTGCTGTTGTTCCAACGCAACATGTTGAAGATGATATGGCTATGACTCACGCATTGAAATCCGAATTGAAATCTCGTTTACCCGAGTATATGATACCGAGAAAATTCGTTTGGATGGATCATTTACCACTTACTTCAAATGGTAAATTAGATCGTAAAGCTATTGCGGAGGTTGTAAACGGATGATTCCATATGGTACGTTTACGTTCTTTTTAATTGCATTTATTGTACTCTTACCAGTGATTATACTCGGATTTTTAGGTAAGCGTAGTTATATATACAACGGCATTAGTACAGCCATTATGATTGTCATTATCTTTGCTTCAGATAAGTATCATTTCTTTGGTACGAAATATATTAGCGTCCAGTTAATATGTTTTATTGTGTATTTAATTTATCAAACAGCGCTGATTATGTTTTACTTTAAATCAAGACAGAAAAATAATACATTTGCGAAATTTACTGTAATTATGGTTCTGTCTATCTTGCCATTAGCAGTGGTTAAAATATTGCAAAGCTCTTGGCTAGGTGGTCATCAAATTCATTTCCATGAACATAAATTAATTGAATTTGTAGGGTTCTTAGGTATTTCTTATGTAACTTTTAAAAGTGTTCAATTAATTATGGAAATTCGAGATGGCTCGATTAAAGAAATAAAAGTTGGCAAGTTAATGCAATTTATTTCATTCTTCCCAACGGTATCATCTGGTCCAATCGACCGTTACAAACGTTACGTGAAAGATGATAAGAAGATTCCAACAGGTGAGCAATATCGTGAGTTGATTTTAAAAGCGATTCATATGATAATGTTAGGGTTCCTATATAAATACATTATTGCGCATTTAATTCAATTCTATGCGATTAATCCATTGATGATGGATTTACATGGATTTACGCATAAATGGCTGTATATGTATGCGTATAGTTTCTATCTGTTCTTTGACTTTGCTGGTTACAGTTTATTTGCGGTAGCAGTCAGCTATATCTATGGCATTATGACACCGCCAAACTTTAAACAACCATTTAAAGCTAAAAATATAAAAGACTTCTGGAATAGATGGCATATGTCGCTATCATTCTGGTTTAGAGATTGCATTTACATGCGTGCACTGTTCTACATGTCAAAGAAAAAATTATTAAAAAGTCAATTTGCCATGTCTAATGTAGCCTTTTTCCTAAACTTCTTTATCATGGGTGTCTGGCACGGTTTAGAATTATTCTATATCGTCTATGGTATCTATCATGGTTTAATGTTTATTGGTTACGGCTATTATGAACGCTGGCGCAAGAAACATCCTGCACGTTGGCAAAATGGATTTACAACTGCCTTAAGCATTGTTATCACTTTCCATTTTGTAGCATTTGGATTTTTAATTTTCTCAGGAAAACTGATATAAAAGGAGTAATTAATTATGGAATTTAAAGAACAAGTATTAGATGTATTAGCTGAAGTTGCTGAAAATGATATCGTCAAAGAAAACCCTGATGTAGAAATTTTCGAAGAGGGGATTATTGATTCATTCCAAACTGTAGGACTGTTATTAGAAATTCAAAACAAATTAGGTATTGAAGTTTCAATTATGGATTTTGATCGTGATGAGTGGGCGACACCAAATAAAATTGTGGAAGCATTAGAAGAATTACGATGAAATTAAAACCGTTTTTACCGATTTTAATTAGCGGTGTGATATTTATCATCTTTGTCTTAATGCCGTCAAGCTGGTTTACGGGATTGGTGACAAATAAAACACTGGCAAATAATAGACTTGCTTCAACGGATCAAGTGCTTAAAGGTACGCTCATTCAAAACAAATTATTTAAATCAAACGATTATTACCCAATTTATGGTTCAAGTGAACTCAACAAAGAAGATCCATTTAATCCAGGTATTGCACTTAATGGTCGTAAAGGGACTAAACCTGCATATTTACTTGGAACTGGTGGTTCAACAGACTTGATTAACGCTGTTGAGTTAGCAGCACAATACGATCAACTAAAAGGTAAAAAAATTAGTTTAATTATTTCACCGCAATGGTTCACTGATCATGGTTTAACAAATAAGAACTATGATGGACGTATGTCTGCGAACCAAATCGATCAATTGTTCAAGCAATCTAAAATGCCAGCTGAGTTGAAACAACGCTACGCGAAACGGTTATTACAATTTAAGCATGCTAAAAATAAAGCATTTTTAAAACAACTAGCAAAACATCCAGATCAAGATCATGGCAATTATATTTCTCAATTCAAAGGTGAGCAAATCAAAAAGATTGAAGCAATCAAATTATACTTTGGTTTCGACAAATCACCGTTGTCACATGTTGAACCAGTGACATCACCGAATGCTTCTTGGAACGAGATGAATCGCAAAGCGACAAAAATTGCAATCGATCATTCGAAATCCAATAAATATGGCATTAAAGATGAATATTGGAAACTAATTAAGGAAAATAGACGTAAAGTAAGACGTGATTGGGAGTTTAATATTAATTCTCCAGAATTTAACGACTTAAAATTACTTGTAGATACGATGCGTGAAGCAGGTGCAGATGTTCAATACGTCAGCATCCCTGCCAATGGTAAATGGTACGATCATATCGGTATTCCACATGAACGTCGTCAACCTGTTTACAACAAAATTCGTGAAACAGTAATTAATAATGGTGGTCAATTGTATGATATGACGGACAAAGAATATGCGAAACATTACATTACTGATGCCGTTCATATAGGCTGGAAAGGCTGGGTCGACATGGATAGACAAATCGACAAGCATATGAGAGCACCTTACAAAGCACCACATAAACCGCATCACGATGATCAAGATCATCAATAAATATAAGTAAGATGTATTGAATATAACAATAGCACAAAGACGGTTTTTAATTTCAAATCGTCTTTGTGCTATTTATTTTGGGATTTATGTTCCATATTGTCATTTTTTAGAGATTTATATCTCAGTATTTTGGTTCTTGAATGTTATACATTTTATCTCTGTAACTACAAATGAAAAAACTAGAGCGCGTAGGGGCTCTAGTGATGTATATATTATAGATATCTAGAATACTTGTTCCACTTCAATTACACCTGGAACTTCTTCATGTAATGCTCGTTCAATACCTGCTTTTAATGTAATTGTTGAACTT
Organism: Staphylococcus sp. HMSC62D11; assembly: GCF_001839145.1. Taxonomy (NCBI): domain Bacteria; kingdom Bacillati; phylum Bacillota; class Bacilli; order Caryophanales; family Staphylococcaceae; genus Staphylococcus; species Staphylococcus sp. HMSC62D11. The sequence goes on from NZ_KV840197.1 coordinate 354,512, forward strand.
GGGCAAGTGCCGCAAGCACCATGTAGTTGTAATTTAACAATACCGTCTTCTACATCGACTAATGTACAGTCGCCGCCATCACGTAAGAGAAACGGGCGTAAACGTTCAATAACTTCAGCTACTTGATCAAACATTGTTGCATTCTCAGTTGGCATGAGAGATGACTCCTTTCAAGTATATTACTTCATATTTAGATTGTTATTCTATTATAATGGATAGTGAAAGAAAAATCTATCAACTCAACGGGGGATTTTTTATATGACAAAGGTGAGTGTTGTCGTTTATGGGGCAGATGTGGTATGCGCAAGTTGTGTCAATGCGCCAACATCTAAAAATACGTATGAATGGTTACAACCATTATTAAAAAGAAAATATCCGCAAATTGACTTTCAATTCACATATATCGATTTTGAACACCAAACAGAAAATTTAACGGATCATGATGTGCAATTTATTGAACAATTGCAAGAGGATGAATTATTTTATCCTCTTGTGACGATGAATGATGCGTATGTAGCTGATGGCTATATACAAACAAAACAAGTCACAAATTTTGTAGATAATCATATTATGGATACAAAATAATATGTAGGGAGCGGGACAGCATTCATTATGAATCCTTAGTCTCGCTCCCGCAAGGTTGACAGGATTGAAA
>NZ_KV840197.1:355266-437122 GCF_001839145.1 Staphylococcus sp. HMSC62D11
CTCGCTCCCGCAAGGTTGACAGGATTGAAAATACGCTGATACCAAGTTTTTTCAATCCTGTCAATTACTGTCAATATAGAGTTCGTAACCTAAAATATAATGATGTCCAAGACTTTATATTGAACAATTTTATTAACCATTATGGTATTTGTAGAGCCATAAGACACCTGATTTTAAAATAGCAGCAAGACGTCCGGTCACGGTACGATCCATGATATAGGCGAAACCTTGCTTTTCACCTAAAGAACCAAGGAAACCTTGTACTTTTAATTCTGGCATTTTATCTGGAAGCGCTTCGTTTGCCCATTGTTTTTTTAAGACATCGGCTATTTGATCGCCTTGAAGTTCTGCAAGTTGCGCACTTGGTGCGTGAGGTAAATCTGCACAGTCACCAACTACAAATACATTCGTATATGTAGGAATTTGATGATATTGATTTACAATCACGCGACCACTGCGATTAATATCTATCGGTAAATTTCTGACAATCTCAACAGGTTGGATACCAGCCGTCCATACTACTAAGTCGACGTCTTCAGGCTGTCCATTATTATATATTTTACCGGGTTCAACACCATCAATTGTCGAATTTGGTACCACCGTTACATCGTGCTTTTTGAACCAAGTTGCAATATAATTGCTTAGTTTTTCCGGGAAATTTCTTAAAATACGTTCTCCACGGTCATATAAGATAATCTGAATGTCTTTTCGACTTTCTCTCAATTCGCTTGCTAACTCAATCCCACTTAAGCCTGCACCAACGATACCAACTTTGGAACCAGCAGGCAGTTCGCTGATTTTATGAAATGTTTCACGAGCTTTAGATAATGTTTGGATACTATACGTATAGTCGTCAGCGCCAGGAACATTATGATATTTATCTTCACAGCCAAGTCCAATCACTAATTCATCGTAATCGACTTTTGTTTGACCGACCGAAATGATTTGGTCATCTAAGTTAATATCTGTAATTTCCCCATAAATGGTATTAATCCGCTCTGATTCTGGAAAATTCATGCGAACATCTGTATCAGACTTTGTGCCGGCTGCCAATGCATAAAATTCTGGCTTAAGGCCATGATAAGGCATGCGGTCGACTAACGTTAATGTGTAGTCAGCCGGTAATGCATTTGGTAAAATGTGCGACATAATACGCATATTACCGTAGCCGCCACCTAGTAATACTAAATTTTTCATAAATATACCCCTTTGATATGAAATCATTGTCACACATCACTCATATTTTCTTAAACTGATGTTATATTAATTGAGTGAAAAACTGTGTAAACTGCATTTACGATAACAAAACATCAATTTCCCCAAAAAATTGAAGTATTTTTATTTATGTGCTTATTATATCTTGTTTTTTTGATGACTACAAACAAATTTACGACTGGGCACAATCATATTGTAAACGTTTTATTGGAGTGCATATAAAAATCAAGATAATGAGCTGGCCGTATGCATATAGAAAGTATATTTGCTATAATAATATGACTAAAATGATTGAGAGGGTGTACTATGAATCCAATCGTGGAATTTTGTATTTCCAATATGGCACGTGGTGGACAATATGTATACGATCAACTTGAAGAGGACCCTGATGTCGATGTGTTAGAATATGGTTGTCTACAAAATTGTGGTATCTGTTCATCCGGGTTGTATGCATTGGTTAATGGTGATATTGTTGAAGGTGAAACGCCAACTGAGTTATTAAATAATATATATAAACATATAGAAGAAACATGGATTTTTTAGGAGGTCATGATGATGAGTACTGTAACTTTAACAGAAGCTGCTGCTTATGAAGTCAAAGATATGTTGAAAAGTAATGATATGGAAGACGGTTATTTAAAAATTAAAGTTAATGGTGGTGGATGTACTGGTTTAACGTATGGTATGTCTGCAGAAGAAACAGCAGGGGATAACGACGAAGTGTTAGAGTTCTATGGTTTAAAAGTACTCGTAGATAAAGATGATGCGCCGGTGTTAAAAGGGACAACAATCGATTTTAAACAGTCACTCATGGGTGGTGGTTTCCAAATCGATAATCCTAATGCGATTGCATCTTGTGGCTGTGGCAGTTCATTTAAAACAGCCAAAGTTTCAGGTACACCAGAAGAATGTTAATCACGTGTAGTTAAATATAAATTGAATTAAATATGTTAGAAAACCTTATGAGTCTCTCATAGGGTTTTTTTGTTTTCCCAAAAAAGAGTATAAAAAATAAAAATTATATAGAATTTTTTGGGAAACAATAAATTTTGCGTTAAATATCAATCAACATTGATAATCATTATCAATTAATGTAAGATAAAAGTGTAAATATCATTTTAAATCATAAAATAACTATAGGAGGAAAAAGGTATTTGGCAAATTATCTAATAAATCATGAAAAAGATAGAGATGAAGCGTTGATATTATTTCCCTTCGCAGGTGGGGGGGCGAATATTTATCGACATTGGAGTGATTATTTTCCGGCAACCAATGTGATGCGAGTGCTTTATCCAGGCAGAGAAAGTCGGTTTAGCGAAACGCCCATTTCCGAAATTAGTGAGTTAGTTCAAGAAATTTATGATGAATTAGTCCAAACATTTAATTTTGAACAAGACTATTATTTATTTGGCCATAGTATGGGAACTAAAATTGTTTATGAACTTGCATTAAAAATTAAACATAGCGGTTTAAATAATCCTAAGGCAGTGATTATTTCGGCGGGTAGAGCACCGTGTTTTAAAGAACCTGATCCTATATATCATCTTGATGATGCAGGTTTTAAACAGGGCTTGCAAGACTATGGTGGTACACCAAAAGAAGTATTAGAAAATGATAATTTAATCAAAATGTTTTTACCGATGCTAAGAGCCGACTTTGTCATTGATGAAGAATACCAAGATATGAATAAAGAACCCTTAGATAGTCCTATTTTGGCGTTGATGGGTACCTCAGATGAACAAATGACGCTAGAAGAGTTACTAGAATGGGAGCAATACACAACCAAATCATTTAGATGGGAATATGTAGAGGGTGGACATATGTTTATTAACGGTAATTCCGAAGAAGCCATCAATAAGATAAAGGCATATTTAAATGAAATATAAAATATATGAGCTAAATGATAACATGCACAATTTATCACAACGACTCATGCAACATTTGTTAAATGGTTATTCGGTGATTGTTATTGGTAGGACTGACAGAGTTAACAAGTGCGGTAATCAATCCAGTTTTTTAACAAAATCACAGCTTGCTAAACTAAAAAATTTAAAAAGAAAAAGCGACAAAGTGAATTATATTTATAGTCATGCACTTGTGAATTTGTTTTATCAATATCTATTGACGTGTGAGTTAACTGACTTGGTCTATCAATACACAAGCTACAAAAAGCCTTATATAGAAAATGCTTATAATATTCGCTTTAATATTTCGCATACTGAAGGTTGCTGTGTGGTTGCGTTTTCAATGGTTGATATTGGTGTAGATGTTGAAAATATAACAAGACAAATTGACTTCAAAGATATTATTGACTGTTATTTTAATGTGCACGAAGCGTTATATATTAGCGATAATCCGTATCATTTCTTTCAGTGTTGGGTTGCCAAGGAAGCATATTTAAAATGTATTGGTACAGGTTTGATGGAAGGATTGGATTATGTAGAAGTTCAAAAACGTTCAGGCAATCATTTTATAATATACAACAATAAAGATACAACAAAATCCATTGTGAGAATGGAAGATATAGATTCAAAATTTATTTTAGGTATTTCAATGATGGAGGTTCCAAAATGAAAAGGACAAAGAGAGAACAACTAGAAATATTTTATGATGAACAAGTTTGGGATCATCAAACACTAGATGAATTTATCCAAGAAAAAGTAAGACAGTACCCAGAAAAGATTGCACTTATAGATCGTGAGTTTGAATTTACATATCAAGAAATGTATGACGAGATAAATCATTTTGCGTATAAATTTTATCAGGATGGCATTAAACCGGACGATAAAGTGTTAATCCAGTTACCAAACTGCTTCGAATTTATTTTCGTCTTATTCGCATTATTTAAAATAGGAGCGATACCTGTATTAGCTTTAGCGACACATCGAAAAGTTGAGATCAAAGGTGTTTTGGAAGCGTCTGGTGCGGTAGCATATATAGCTAAAGATAAGTATTTAGGCTTTTCATATTCACAGCTGATTAATGAAATAGAAGGTGAACTAGGTTGTCAGATTAATCAATATATTCTTGGAAATTCCAAGCAATATAAAAATTTTTATTCCGCAAATCGTAATGATTATGACTATCGCTATTCAGAGGAATTAATCAAGCCATCTTATAATAATACTGCATTATTGTTACTTTCAGGCGGTACGACAGGTATACCTAAACTTATACCTCGTAGACATTGTGACTATATTTATGTTGCCAAACAATGTGCACAAAGATGTGGCTTAGATGAACATTCGACTTACTTAGTTGCTTTGCCTATCGCACATAATTTTCCTTTAGGTTGTCCAGGAATCATTGGAACATTAGCGGTCGGTGGCACAATAGTGATTTGTAGTGTTACGAGCCCTGATGAAATTTTCCCGTTGATAGATGAACAAGATATTACTCATTTAGCGCTTGTACCATCATTGGCGAAAATGTGTCTAGATTATCAAAAAGACAACGATGAAGATGATATCAGTTCTCTCAAATTAATTCAGGTGGGAGGTGCATTATTAGATTCATTTACTGCGCAAAAAATTGAAGAACAATTTGAGTGTAAATTACAACAAGTATACGGTATTGCAGAAGGATTAATTTGTATGACTGATAAGCAAGATGGCAATGAAGTCACTTATCACACACAAGGGACACCTATTTCTGAATATGACGAAATTAAAATATTAGATGATAGTGGAAAAGAAGTGCAGCAAGGTGAATATGGCGAGCTTTACGTCAGAGGCCCCTATACAATATATAACTATGAACATGCGCCACACATAAAATGTGTAGATGATGACATGTATTTTATGACAGGAGATAAAGTGAAGCAACAACCTGATGGAAACTTTAGAGTTGTTGGGCGTATCAAAGAGATGATCAATAAATCAGGTGAGAAAATTTTACCTAATGAATTAGAAGATGTCATTTTAGGCCATCCTAATGTTGACGAAGTCAAAGTAATAGGAGTACCAGATGAGGTTGTAGGTGAGAAAATTTGTGTCTGCATTAAAGAGAATACAAATATCAATCTTAATGAACTGAGAAATTATCTACAACAACAAGGTATAGCAAATTTTAAATTGCCCGATTTAATAAAAAAAGTACCCGTATGGCCTTTAACTACATTTGGGAAAATTGATGTTAATAGATTAAAAGAATGAGTTAAATAAGACATGGAGGTTTGTAGTAATGGAAGTGCTTTTTTCGAAAGATAAAATAAAACAGCTTATTAAGTCTTGGTTAACTGAAAAAACAAATCTTACACACATTGATGCGCACGAAAATCTTATTAATTTAGGCGTTCATTCAATAGATATCATGGCATTAGTCAGTAAATTGCGACGAGAAGGTTTAAGGATAAAATTTTCTCAATTAATAGAAAAACCTACATTTAGCCAGTGGATGTTACTTGTTGACAACAGTAAATTTAAAAAGAAAAAAAGTACTGTTCATCATTCAATAGAAGCGGTTGATAACTATCAGCCATTTCCTTTAACAGATGTACAAAGTGCGTATTTAATTGGTAGAGAACAGGATCAAGTGTTGGGTGGCGTTGGCTGTCATGCATACTTTGAAATTATAGGGCATCAAGTGGATATAGAAAAATTAAATCAAGCATGGAATGAGCTACAACGTATTCACCCTATGTTACGCTGCCGATTTATTGATAACCATCAACAACAATTTCTGAAAGAACCAATCAAAAAACGCATCGATATAATCGAATTAGATAACTTAGATGAAACGCAAGTATCAGTGGAATTAGCAAAATATAGAACAGAACTATCCCACAAAAAATTAGATGTTTATCGTGGAGAAGTGGCAAGCTTAACTGCTTTTATATTGCCACAGCAAAAGGTGCAAATAAGTTTAAATATCGATTTATTGGTAGCAGATGTTTTAAGTATCAGTATGATCATAAAACAATTAGCGCATTTATATCATGGTCATACTGTAAGTGAAGAACAAATCACGTTTAAGACATATTTGGAACAAAAGCAGATAGATGATGAACAAGTAGAACAAGATAAAACATTTTGGTCACACAAAATAGATGAATTGCAGTTGAATCCTATTCAATTACCCATTTTAAAAAAGCCAGAATTGGTAGAACAGGTAAAAGTATCAAGACATAAAAGAATAATTGAAAATAAGGTATGGGAAAAAATTAAAGAGAACGCAAAGCGATTTGACACAACGCCATCTATTGTTTTACTTACATGCTATATGTTGACACTAGAGAAATGGAGCAATCAAGAAGGCTTTTATGTCAATATTCCGTTGTTTAATAGAGAAAGTGATACAAAAGATGTAACGCATATAGTAGCAGATTTTACAAATCTGTTATTAGTTGAACATATACCTCATAAAAATGAACGCTTTGCGAATACGTTACAAAGAGTAAAGCAAACGTTTATTGAGAATGTATCCCATTCTGATTATAGCGGTGTACAAGTACAACGTGATGTTTCAAAAAAATATGGAGAAAGTATAAATATCGCCCCAGTCGTATTCGCATGTAATATTGATTATGAACTTGAAAACGATGAGACAAGACAAACATTTGGAGAAATATCGTATATGGTTTCTCAAACACCAGGCGTGTGGTTAGATTTTCAATCTTATCTTATTAAAGGCGACTTGCATTTATGCTGGGACAAGGTGGATGATTTGATAACAGATACAACGGTTGATGCGATGTTAGATGACTATCGTCGTTTGCTCGCATCATTAACAGATGTTGATAATTGGAATAAGACGAACGACATATTAAGCGAATATGTGGAAGACATACAGCTATCAGACTTGAAACAACCTAATGCAATGCTATATGAAGGTTTCGTGCGAAATTATCAGCAGACACCAGACAATATTGCATTAATAGCTTCAGATGATGGTAAACGTATGACTTACGGTGAATTATTTGACAAAGCCATGTCCGTTAAACAGATGTTAGAAGATATTGGCGTTAAGCCCCATGATTATGTGGGGATTACATTACCTAGAGGAATCGACCAAGTGGTGTCAATTCTCGGTGTGTTATTTGCCGGCGCTGCTTATGTACCGATTGGTATTCAGCAACCTAGTGATCGGAGAGACAAGATTTATAAGCAGGTAGGGATAGATGTCATTATTAGCAATACCAAATATATTGAGTCATGTTCATTAAGAAGTAGTCATAAAAAAATGATTGATGTTAATTTAACTACAAAGCCAAAAGATTGCAAGATTAAGTCTGTTAGTGCGAATAGCTCTGCATATGTCATTATGACGTCGGGTTCAACAGGTGTACCTAAGGGTGTTGAAATTACCCATAATAATGCAATGAATACAATACTTGATATTAATTGTAAGTATTATATCACCAATGAAGATACATTATTGATGGTGTCATCAATAGACTTTGATTTATCTGTTTACGACATATTTGGGATATTAGATGCAGGTGGCACGCTAATCCTCACAACCGAAGAGAATTTTAAAGATGCTAATAAATGGCTAGAAATCATTCATAAATATAATGTGACAGTTTGGGATTCTGTGCCTATTCTGTTTGATATGCTTGTTACCATGGCAGAAGGTAAAAATGAACATCTTCCTTTAAGTAAAGTATTACTGTCAGGAGATTGGATAGATTTAAACTTGCCACAGCGGTTTTACGAACGTTCAATGTCAGATAGTTTAGTCGTTGCGATGGGTGGTGCAACGGAAGCATCCATTTGGTCTAACCATATCGATGTTCCACATCAACTTCCTATTGACTGGATTTCGATACCATATGGAACAGCACTCAAAGGGCAAATGTATAAAGTAGTAGATAAATTTGATAGAGTATGCCCTAATAATGTAGTTGGAGAATTACATATTGGTGGACTTGGCGTGGCTAAAGGTTATATTGGTGACCAACAGCTAACTGAAGAAAAATTCTACTATGATAACAATCATGTTAAGTGGTATCGAACAGGTGACCAAGGTCGTATTTGGAATGATGGCACGATTGAATTTTTAGGTAGAATTGATAATCAAGTAAAAATCAAAGGGCATAGAATTGAAATCGGTGAAATTGAAAAAGCAATCTCAAACGCTATAGACATTAGTAAAGTGAAGGTTATTAAAACTAATAATGCACTTTCAGCATTTATTATTCCTAAAAGTCACACAACCATCTTAAATGATGAAAATGGTATTAAAGATATACCTCAAACATTATCTAGAATGAATAACATGATCTATCACGTATTAATGAAAATGTTTGAGAATTTAAATGCATTAGATAGCTTAAATTATCGTTCGTTTGAGACTATTTTAACAACATTAAATGTTCATAAAAAGTACGAGTCTATAGTGAACAAATGGCTAAATAGACTTATAGCTAAAGGCTATATTAATGAACAAGATGGCAAATACAAGCGTACATCTAAAGTAGATAATACTTATCAATACCCTGATGAAAACAAATCCATCATCAAATTTTTAAATAAATTAGAAAAATATTTACCTAAACTGATTACTGGAGAACTGAATCCTATTGAGCTGTTCTATCAGCAAGAACCAGAGTTAGCACCATCTAAACTTGCAGAACTAATGCCTTGGAATATGGCGATACAAGACTATTTGTTCAAAACTATCCAAGAATTAAACAATCAATCGATAAATGTCTTAGAGTTTGAGACAAGAAACAGCGCATTAAGCAGTGACCTTGTGCATCAAATCAATCATAAAGGCAAAGATTACCATTATTTAGATGAATCAAAATTATTAAATCGGGAGTATATTGATCATGACATTGGAATCGAAGTAAAAAACGACTTTGAGCAGCTAAAAGATTACCATTATGATGTGATTATTGCTGTTAACGCGCTTCATAGAAGTTTTAATATACAACAGCAGTTGATGAAACTTAAATCTAAGTTGAAACCAGATGGACATATAATTATTGTTGAACCTAATCTAAGTTTATTTATTGAACAAATTACGGTTGATATATTAAATGCTTATATTGGTGATTATAAGGGGAAATTAACTAGACGAGATTGGCAAAACATGTTTACTGAAAATAACTTTGATTGTCAGCGTATACAACAAGTTGGTAATGATAGGGTTTATGCTAATATTTATTGCATTTCTCCAACTGATATAACATCTGAATATATTACATCTCAACTGACGCATGTTATACCGAATTATATGATTCCAGCGCATATTTATTTCTTAAATGTATTTCCATTAAATAAAAATGGTAAAATTGATCAGAAAAAATTAAGTCAGTTAGCTCGTAAACAAAGAAACAGTGATTCCAGCGTTAAAGCTGACAACTTAACTCATATGGAACAAAAGATACTAAATATATGGCGTGCAGAGTTTAACGATAACACTATTAATAGCGATTCAAATTTTTATAACATTGGTGGCGATTCACTAATTGCTACACATATAGCTAAAGAAATAGAAACCGCATTTCATATAAATTTTACTATTAAAGATGCCATGGAAAACACAACAATCAAAGCGCAGGCTGCACAAGTTGAGAAGAATAAGAACCAAGCGCATACAGATGAAACCATCGAATTTCAAACTAATCCAGCAAAAGAAAATGAATCGTTTTCCTTAACTGATGTTCAATATTCTTACTTCATAGGCAGGAAAAAAGAATTAAGCCACCATAATGTATCGACGCATTGCTATTTCGAAATTAATGCTACGAATATTGAATTAGAACGACTAGAAAGAGCATGGAACAAGCTAATCCATAGCCACGGCATGATGCGAGCAATAATTACTGATGATGGCTTACAGCAAATATTAAGCGAAGTGCCATATTATAAATTTAAAACGAACCATCTTGAAAATAAAAATTCACAACAGCAACAAAGTTCGTTGTTGGAAATTAGAAATAGATTGTCTCATCAAGTATTAGATATCAATCAATGGCCCATTTTTAATATTGAAGTATCTATTTTATCTGACAGAGAAGTTAGACTGCATATTAGTTTCGACAATTTGATCTTTGATGGTTGGAGTATGTTTACATTGCTAAGTCAATGGAATCAGCTGTATCTTAACAAAGATATAAGCCAACAACTTACAGCGTTAAACTTTAGAGATTATGTATGCTACCTAAATCAACTTAAACAAACAGAGCAATACACCAAAGATAGAGACTATTGGTTAAAACGAGTCGGACGCTTTTTAACAGCACCAGAAATACCAACAATGGCTGTATCAAATGATGATGCAAATCAGTTTACAAGAAGAACATATCATGTTGATAAACAAAGTTGGCAAAAGTTAAAAGAAATAGCTAAAGGCATAGAGTTGACGCCAACCTCACTCTTGATCGGTATATATGCTGAAGCGATTAGGAAAGTCAGTCATAACGATAATTTTTCACTTAATATTACGCAATTTAATAGGTTGCCAGTACATCCTAATATTGAACATGTCATAGGTGATTTCACTACATTAACTTTATTAGAAATTAAACATTATGGCAGCACAACATTGTTAGATCGCTTTAAATATGTCCAGAAACAGCTCGTCAAAGATTTAGAACATCATCTGTATTCCGGTGTTGAATTTCAACGAGATTTAAGAAAATATTGTGAAATTAATGACTATATACTCATGCCGTTTGTATTTACAAGTGGTCTAGGTATACATGCACTTAATAGCCAAAACTTACTAGGAGAAATTGTTTACAATATTAGTCAAACGCCTCAGGTTTGGTTAGACAATCAAGTGATTGAACGAGATGGTGGTTTAGACATTTATTGGGATAGTGTAGATCACCGCATAGGTACAGACAACCTTGATAAAATGTTTGATTATTTTATTAAGATGATACTTGAGATTGCGCATAATAAAAATGTTCTAAATCATGAATTAAACGTAAGTGATAGATATGAAGATACTTATTTTACAAAAATAGATTCCGTTTTAGAAAATGATAATCAACTCGAAGTAAGTAGTTTCATAGACGATGTTAAAGATATTTTAACGGATATTGTTAAACAAGAGGTTTCTAACAGTAATAGCAGATTTTTTGAAATTGGTGGTGATTCTCTTAAAGCGATAGAACTTACCAATAAAATTAGAAACCAATTTAACGTTGAACTCGAACTATCCTTTATATTTACAAATCCTACTGTCGCTGATATTGCAGCTAAAATAGAAGGCTCACAACATATTAATCGTGATGAAGGGGTGTTGTAAATATGAAAAATTGTATTATATGTGGCAGTAGATTTGGTCAATTTTATATAGAGGCGATACGTAAACATGATGATATAAATATTTGTGGGTTGTTAGCAAATGGTAGTCAACGCTCTGTCGACTGTGCTGAATTTTATCAGTTAAATTTATATACGCATATCGATGAGATTCCGAGTCATATTGATTTTGCATGTGTAGCAATTAAATCAGAAGTTCAAGGTGGTCAAGGCAATATTATTGCCAAAAAGCTATTACAAAAAGGGATAGATGTCATATTTGAACAACCTATTTCTGAGAGGGAATATGCGGAGTTATATGGGGTCGCTCGAAAAAATCAACGTTATTTTGCAATTTGCAATTTATATAGTAGATTGCCATCAGTACAAAATTTTATCGAAAATTATCAAATCATAAAAAAGGAACAAGATGTTAAATATATCAATTTCGAATTTGCAACACAGTTATCTTATCCAGTGGCAGAAATACTATGTAAATTATTACCAGCGTTTGTAAATGAACCCCTCCCTGAAAAATTAAATAATGATGGACCGTATCATTTACTTTCGACTAATTTAAATGGTATTCAATTAAATTTAAGTGCGTACAATGAAGTTCGTGATGATATTGACCAATTTATGCGACAGTTATTCAATATAAAAATAGGATTTCAAGGTGGCGAACTAGCATTAACCGATCCGCACGGTAATGTGCAGTGGAGAGAATATATTCATTTTCCAAAAGAACACTTGTTGCCTTATAAATTAAAAGATCATCCACCACTTGGCATGCAAAAAAATAACATAGAAACGATATATTCAAGCTATGAACAAACACAGCAATTAATATTTACAGAACTTTGGACTCGGATGATTTTTGAAGAAATAAATTTATATTTAAACCAAGAATATTACAGTAAAAAATGCTTTAATTCCAAGGCACAGAGCCACATCAATCATGCCATGGCTTGGAAAAAACTTATGCAAGCATTTGGTTATCCACAAAAGACAGAAAATGATTTTTATGCGTACTTTGATGTCAGTCAGTTCAAATATGACATTGCGTCTGATGATGATATAAGTGGTCAACTGCTTAGATTAGAACGTGTATGTGCGCTCACCATGCTTTATGTATTAGGTAAGTATTTAGATAAGAAACAGTCTTATATGTTAGATGACATATTTGAAAGATTAGAAGTACATCCTAACAATAAAGACATTATGAGCAGATGGTTGAATTATTTAGTAGATCATTTTTATGTAATTAAAACTATGGATGATGCATATATTTTTGATTATCAAACGCTTACTAAAGATAACGTGCAACATGAATGGAATCATCTTGAGCAGCAATGGATAACATCTATTATGCCAAAGAAAATCTTCCAATATTTTAAAGCACACTTTGAGCATATTGAAGCTATCGTTAGAGGAGATAAACCAGTTAATTTAATTTTATTTGAACATGGAGATATTGACATTGCCAATGCGTTGTATCGCCATACAGCGATTGCACGCTATATTAACACACAAATTGCTTTATACGTTCAAACATGCGCAGAACATAGAAGGCTCAATATATTAGAATTAGGCGCTGGTACAGGTGCAACTACGACGTGCATTTTGAAACAAATCGGGCAGATATTTACGGGGTCGTATCTCTTTACGGATATTTCGCAGTATTTTATCTCGTTGGCAAAAAAACAATTTGTTGATAAAACCTTTATGCGATATCAACTTCTAAATATAGATAACCTTCATCATAGCAAATTAAATGCTTATCAGCCTATAGACATTGTGATCGCAGTGGGTGTTATTAATAACGCGAAGAACTTGAACAGATTACTTAAGGCTGTGCATCAGATTTTAACTAAAGGAGGCAAACTTATCATCGGTGAAGCTTATGGTGAATCGGCACCTATGTTAATTTCTCAAGCATTTATGATGACCGAGCCAACTGATATTAGAAAAAGTAAAAATACAACCTTTCTCACGCTAGATGAATGGTATGAACTATTTAATCAGACGGGATTTAAACTATTAGATAAAAAACCACAACAAAGCGATGAATTAGCATCATTTAAGCAAGCATTATTTATTTTAGAAAAGAGGTAATTATGTATAAAATTGGCCACTTACAATATAAAGTGAAAAATCTTGCACAAGCGATGGAAGCGTTCAAACAGCTAGGGTTTGAAATTGAAAGAGGCGGTGAAAAATCTAAAAATGCATTTATTTGGTTCAATGAGGGTCCCTATATTGAACTTATAGAAATGAATCGCACATTAATGCCATTTGCTTATATTTTTAGATGTATTTATGGCCGTGCAATGAAAGCGCGATGGAAAAAATGGTGTTGTAGTCAGCAAGGATTTATAGATTTTGCCATTGAAGCTCAAAAAGCTAGCTTAAGGTCTATTGCGCACTTTTCAAAAAACAAAACAATATTAAATCAATTTGAAATCAAAGGGAGAAAGGTGATTACGTGGTATAGAAAAAATTTAAAAAACGAAAAGATAGCATTTAGTTATTATCCAATTCTACCTGTAACATTACCGTTTGTGGTTTCAGATTATAGTACGCCACAGAGGCCTTCAAGTACAATTCATTCGAATCAATTCACAGAAATTGATAAGGTTATCTTCGTGTGTCAACCACAAGATTATCAATTGATGTGCCAATTGGTTTGTCATGATGACAAACTTCAATTAAAACAAGGAAATATTACAGAAATTGATAAAGTTATTTTGAAAAATAATCAAAATGAAACGTATCAATTATCTAATAAAATTACCTTAGAAAGGATGTGATAAAGGTGAATTTAGAGCAGCAACTCATTGAGTTATATAAGCAAGGTATAACGCTGTGGACGAAAGACGGTCAATTACATTATAAAAGTAAAAATGCAAAAATAAATGAAAAAATATTAGCATTTTTGAAGCAAAACAAACAGGATATTTTAAAGCTTTTATTAAAACATAGTGACGTTAATTATTATCAAAGTGCAACACGCTTTCCCTTAAAAGACATTCAAAGTGCCTATCTAATAGGGCAACAAAGCAAATTTGGAGATGTATCAAGTCATGTCTATTTTGAAGTCAAATTTCCTAAATTAGACATAGAGCGAGCTAATCAATTATGGAATAAACTCATAAAGAAACATCAAGCTTTGAGGACGATTATTGACTCATGGGAGACACAAACGATATTGTCAGGTGACTTAGATTATAAATTATTAGTAAATAATGAAAATGGTGACAGTCATTTAATACGAGAACAACTTCAAGATAAACAATATGATCCAGCAACATGGCCATTATTTGATATAGGTATTACGCAACGACATGAGCAATCCATACTGCACCTATCGTTTGATTTTTTAATTTTAGATTGGACAAGTATTTGGATATTACTTAAAGCGTTTGAAAGTGCCTATTTTAATGAAAATGACGTTATTGATACATCTCAAGACTACGAGCTAAAAGATATATATATGCAAAGCGAATTAACTAAGGCAAGCTCTAAATATTTGGTTGATCAGCAATATTGGTTAAATAAGTTGCCACATTTAGGACAATATCCACAATTACCAATTACTATTGATAATGCCAAAGATTTATTTGTAAGAAATTCATTTGTAGTCAATCGTCAGTCATGGTTAAATTTAAAAACATTTGCACAACAGCATGGATTAACGCCAAATACATTTGTACTAACCGCATTTGCTTGTGTTGTCAATAAGTGGATCGATCAACAGACATTTGTAGTCAATTTAACGACGATGAACCGTAATGAAACATATAAAGATATTGATCATATTGTCGGTGATTTCACCTCTACGAACTTATTATCAATCAATGTTGATGAAAATAGTTCGTTTTTGGAAAACGCTTCAAAGATTCAAGCTACACTATTAGAGGACTTACAGCATAACACTTTTACCGGTGTTGATTTAATTAGAGAGATTAGAAAAACAAATTCAAATCGTCTGTATCCTATTGTTTTTACAAGTTCATTAGGGACTGGAGATATGCACTTTGAGCATTTGAAAATTGGGGATGAAGGCTTAAGTCAATCGCCACAAGTGTTTATGGATTGTCAAATCATGGAAATTAACGGTAAGTTAAACGTTAATATTGATACGAGACAAGGTATTTTTAAAGAAGCATTT
Source organism: Staphylococcus sp. HMSC62D11 (assembly GCF_001839145.1). NCBI lineage: Bacteria > Bacillati > Bacillota > Bacilli > Caryophanales > Staphylococcaceae > Staphylococcus > Staphylococcus sp. HMSC62D11. The sequence continues at coordinate 370,855 of NZ_KV840197.1, forward strand.
ATCAATAGGTTTATTATGGATTTAGAACACATGCTCATGAATTATACAACTAGTGAAAGTTTAACTAAGGCACTTAGCTTTTGGTATGACACTGAAAGAAAAACAAGTGCGTATCAGCAAATCATGTCACAACAGCAAGACGTCAAACAAATAGATAATAAAACATCTGATGTTCAAGCAGATTTAGTACCCGAATCTTTAAAGCAAGAAATCATCGACCATTGTCAGTCGATATTACAAGTCAATTCACTATCTTATGATGACAATTTTTATAACTTTGGTGCGGATTCACTAGTATTAGCACGACTTTCTACTCAAGTGGTTGAATCGTGTAAATCACATGATTATGAAATCATCAATTTTGATGGTTTATTACGAAAATTATTAGCCGAACCCACGATTAATATGCTATTCAATGCAATTAATACCAAAATTGCTGAAGTAGAAAATGTGAAGGAGTCGGAAAGTAATCAATCAATCGGGAAGTTGACATTCTTTAAAAAGGAAGGTACGACACTAAAAATACTATTTCATGCTGGTTTAGGAACGATGAATTGTTTGCGTTATTTAATCGATGATTTAAAAGCTATTGATCGCGATGCACTGGCAGGAATTACCATTAACAATCAAGAGCAATATTGTCATATCAATCGTCAAAATCTTGTTAAAAAAATTAGTGAATCCTATGCTGAAATGATTAGTGAAACGGATTATGAATCGATTCATCTTGTAGGATATTGTTCGGGCGGATTGGTGGCGTTAGAAACTGCTAATATTTTAACACTACAAGGCATTGACGTAGAACATGTGACGTTAATTGATACATCGATATCACCTATATCTCAAATAGATGACATCGTGTCAGAAATGGCATATATACAAAATCATTTTATAACAATCTCTGATGTCATTCCTGATATTGAATACAATAAATTAACTCAGAGTATTAAAGAAATGTATAGCAACATAGAACAAGACAAACAATATCATTTATTAGATTTCCTGGAAAATAAATATGGGGAATCAGATCAATTAGTTACACAATTAAAACATTTTTTTGAACGCAAAACATTTGATGAACGATTTAAGATTTATGCGAATGTAATAGAGGAAACAAATGGAGAAACTATTAATGAAGCATTTTTAATGTCTTCTTATCAAGTTCAAATGGCAAGTTGGGAATCCGCACATATGGTGCCCACGACTTACATTGGGGATGTTACGTATTTAAATGCGCAACAAAAAGAAAATAGTTCTTTATTGCCAGCACAAGATAATGATCAATGGGAACAATATTGCATAGGTAATTTTGAACAAAAAAATATTCCAGGTAATCATTACGATTGCGTAGAAGATAAAGATAATGCCACAGCAATAGCAAATTTAATAGCTCATTAGTAAAGGAGTCATTTTTATGAAACAGTTAAACGTTAAAGATTTAATTACAGTAGGTATTTTTACAGCCATTTATTTGGTCGTCTTTTTTGTTACTTTTATGCTAGGTTATATACCGTTTTTAATTCCATTTTTAGGATTAATTTGTCCAATCGTTTGTGGTATACCGTTTATTTTATATGTGATGAAAATTGAAAAATTTGGAATGTTAACACTAACTGGATTTATATTAGGGCTAGCTTTTACCATCATGGGAAGTGGACTAATTATGATTCCAGCTGGATTGATTTGTGGATTGCTTGGTGATTTGATTATGAAACAAGGTGATTACAAAGCTTGGAATAATATTGCATGGGGTTATGCGGTCTTTTCATTATGGATGATGGGCTTTGTGTTGCGTATGTTTTTAGCTAGAGAGGCGTATTTTAAAGAGTTAGAACAATCTTATGGGCATGAATATGTGCAAACATTAGCATCTATAACGCCATTATGGACGTTACCAATTATGTTTGTTTTAACAATCGTTGGTGGGCTCTTAGGTGCTTGGTTAGGTAAGAAAATGTTTAGTAAACATTTTAAAAAGGCGGGGCTTATGTGAGTAAAATAAGTTCTTTATTTAAAGATGATAGAACACGGTTAGCACAATTAGACCCTCGAACTAAGATTTTACTGACAATTACTGTGAGCACTATTCTTATTTCAAGTGGTAGTTCACAAAGTATCTTACGTATTATGATTACGTTATGTTCATTGAGCTTGTTACTTTCTATATATAAATACTTAGCTTTTTTAAAGTTTACAATGTTGTTCGTGATACTGATGCTTTTACAAGCTTATGTTGTGCCGTATACACATGGTATGCTGCAGTTTATCTTGTTGGCTTGCGTAGGCATATTTATGAATATGTTGCCTGGTTTCATTGTAGGTTATTTTACATTATATTCAACTAAAGTGAGCGAATTTATAGCCGCTATGGAAAAAATAAAAATGCCACGCAACGTTATTATTCCAATCACTGTTATTTTTCGCTTTTTTCCAACGATTTCAGAAGAGTATAGGAATATTAATCATGCCATGAAAATGCGCGGTATTACGTTAAGACGACATATTTTTAAAAATTTAGAGTATCGTCTCATTCCACTGATTATATCAGTCGTACAAATTGGCAATGATTTATCCTTTGCTGCAATGACACGTGGCATCGATGCACCACACGCAAGGACAAATATATGTACAGTCAAATTTAAGTGGTTAGATATGGTGTTCTTTATTGTTATGTTGGCATTGTGGGTGAATTATTATAAGGAGAAATTAAGTTGATGATTAAATTTGACAACGTATCTTTTACTTATGCTGAAGCAACACATCCAGCACTAAAGCAGTTATCTTTAGAAATCAAACAAGGTGAAGTTGCTATATTTTGTGGGAAGTCAGGCAGCGGTAAATCAACCATAGCAAAATTGATTAATGGCTTAATACCAAAGGTTCAAACGGGTGATATTGGGGGAGACATTTATCTTAATCAACAATCGATGGCTGAATTATCCATGTATGAAATTTCGACCATGGTAGGCAGCGTATTTCAAAATCCTAAAACACAATTCTATAACGTGGATACAACCAGTGAACTGGCTTTTAACCTGGAAAATCAAGGTGTTCCACCAGCTACAATCATGCAGAAAATTGAACAAACCATGGATTATTTTGAGTTAACACATTTATTACAGCGGAATATCTTTGAGTTGTCTGGAGGCGAAAAGCAGATGATTGCATGTGCTTCCGTGCTAATTAGTAAGCCAGAAATCGTCGTCTTGGATGAGCCTTCTTCCAATTTAGATATGTATAGTATTAAAAAGCTTCAGCAGATGATACGTTATTTGAAGCAACAAGGGACGACGGTAATCATTATAGATCATCGTCTCGATTATGCGCTTGATTTGGCTGACAATATCTATTATATCGATAGCGGACAATTGCAACAGTGTTTTACGGTGAATGATTTTCGTGCGCTCGAACAACAACAGTATGAAACAATGGGATTAAGATATCAAGCCTGTCCAGTAAAAAACGATATGCCTCATAACGATAATCAACCGTCAATACACATTAAAGATTTCAGCTATGGTTACAACAAATGGAGACAAACTAAACAACTAAATATTGCAGATTTCAGCATACCTGAACATGAAATGATTGCCATAATTGGTGATAATGGTAGTGGAAAGTCCACCTTTGCACGTTGTTTTTGTGGTTTAGCAAAGGGATTCAAAGGAAGTGTCTCATGGCAACAATGTCATGCAAAAAGGAAACAATTATTAAAGCATAGCTATATGGTATTTCAAGATGTCAACACACAATTGTTTACAGAAAGTGTTGACCAAGAAATGAAACTACTCAATCAAGATATAGAAGAAACACATGTTAATGCTATTTTGAAACACATGAATTTATTGGCTAAAAAAGAGGCGCATCCACGCTCATTGTCTGGTGGTGAAAAGCAACGTGTTGCAATAGCGACCGCGCTTATCAGCAATAAAGATTTTATTATTTTTGATGAGCCAACGTCAGGTTTAGATTTATATCACATGAAGCAAGTCGCACAGAATATTCAGACGGTCCATGCACAAGGTAAGCGCGTTTTTATTATCACGCATGATTATGCTTTAATTTTAGAATTATGCAGTTATGTCATGCATTTTGCAGCTGGACAAGTCATAGATCATTATCCATTAGATCATGCAGGTCATGATAAATTGGCATCATATTTCCAAGTATCATGAGGTAAAAGAAAGGAGTAACAAACATGACAAATCGCTCACATTGGTTCACATCTTTATTGAATTTCGGTAAAGATAGTAAAGGAAAAATTGTGTTATCGGTCTTGTTATCCATCTTGAGTGTGTTTTCAGGTTTAGTTCCATATTGGGCAGTCTATCGAATTATTCTGTATGTGGTAGCTGGGCATAAAGAAATACACAACGTATTATTTTACATTGGCATAGCGCTTTTAGCCTATGTATTACAAGTTATCTTTTTCGGTTGTTCTACCATGCTGTCCCATGTAACAGCTTATGACATATTGTCAACAATTAGAAAACGATTGGCACAGAAACTTATGCGATTACCACTCGGTGTTGTGGAAGCGAAAAAAATCGGTGAACTTAAGAGCATTATGGTAGACAAAGTTGAAACAATCGAATTACCTCTAGCACATATTATTCCTGAAGTCATTGGCAACTTATTATTATCACTCGCGATTTTTGTTTGTATGATTGTCATTGATTGGCGGATGGCATGTGCAATGCTCATTACAATTCCGATATCATTTTTTGCATTTAAAAAGTTAATGTCTGGCTTTAATGATACGTATGCTGCACAAATGGCATCAAATAATTATATGAATAGTTCAATTGTAGAATATATCGAAGGTATTGAGGTAATTAAGACATTTAATCAATCGCAAAAGTCTTATCAAAAATATAAAGATGCCGTCAATGATTATAAGACACATACATTAAATTGGTTTAAACAAACATGGGGTTATATGAATTTAGGTGCCAGCATCTTACCATCAACCTTTTTAGGGGTCTTACCTATGGGGATGTATCTGGTGGCCATACATCAATTAGATCAAGCATCATTTTTCTTATGTTTAGTGTTATCTTTAGGTGTCGTTGCACCAATTAAGAACTTCACTAATTATGTGAATCAATTAATGTCGATTCAATATGCAATTTCTGAAGTACAAACAATTTTAGATTTAGAAGAATTAAGTCAACCCGAACAATTTCAACAGCCTAAAAATACCAATATTACGTTTAATGATGTCGGTTTTTCTTATACAGGTGAAAGTGAAGACCTTGTTTTTGATCACTTAAACTTTACAATTCCTAGCCAGACCTTTACCGCTATAGTTGGTCCTTCTGGAACTGGGAAATCCACGATTGCTAAATTATTATTGAGATTTTGGGATGTAACCCGTGGTGACATTTTAATAGGAGATGCCAACATTAAAAATATCAGCCCTAAACAATTGAATGATTTAGTCGGTTTTGTTGGTCAAGATAACTTTTTATTAAACTTAACCTTTAAAGAAAATATTAAATTAGGACGTCCTGAAGCATCAGATCAAGATGTTATTGCTGCTGCTAAACAAGCACAATGTCATGATTTTATTCAACAGTTACCTCAAGGCTATGATACATATGTGGGTGCTGTTGGTGATAAATTATCAGGTGGAGAAAAACAACGTGTGACGATTGCACGTATGATTTTGAAAGATGCACCTATCATCGTTCTAGATGAAGCAACAGCTTATGTAGATCCAGACAATGAACAAAAGATTCAAAGTGCTTTAAATGCATTAACACACAATAAAACGTTAATTGTGATTGCACATCGTTTATCAACGATTAAACAAGCAGATCAAATCATAGTGTTAGATCAACATCGTATTGCTGAGCAAGGTACACATGAAGCGTTGCTTAAAAATCAAGGTACATATCACAAAATGTGGACGATTCATAGAGGTGTTAAAGACTGGGGCGTCACGTCGTAGTGATAGACGATAAGGAGGATTCCGATGTTTCAAATAACCAATAAAATTTTAAAATGGACTGCACCCTTCAAAGCTCGAATGATTTTAGGATTTGTCATGTCATTTCTGAATGCAATTTTTATTGCAATGCCTATCTTCTTAGCTGCCAATGTGTTTAATCGCATGTTAACACATCAAGATATTGAAAGTAATGAAATATTTTTGGTACTTGGTGTCATGATTGTATTAGTGTTGGCACGTTTCATCACTGCGTATGCGAAAAATAGGTTACAAGAGAGTATTGCCTACGAAATGAGTGCTACAGAGAGATTAACCATTGGTGAAAAATTAAAAAATGTGCGTTTAGGATATTTTGAGCGTAATCATTCGAATGAGCTCTCAACAACCGTAACTTCAGATTTAACATTTTTAGAAAACTATGCCATGAAAATGGTTGATATAGTGGTGAATGGATATATCCTAATCACGGTACTTATTCTATCATTAGCCGTTGTCTCATGGCAGGTTGCGTTGGTTGCACTTTGCGGTGTCTTGCTATCATTACTGAGTATTTATATCTTAGAAAAAATAAGTCATCGTAATGCACCGAAATATCACTATGCACAAAATCAGCTTGTTGAGAAGGTGTTAGAAGTTGTAAGAGGTATTCAAGTTATTAAAGCTTTTTCTAAAGAAGATACGAGTTTAAATAGCTTCAATCGTGCTGTTGACGATAGTAAGCGTACAAATTCTAAAATAGAACTGCAATATACACCGTTTAATTTACTTCACTTATTAAGTTTAAAAATTGTTTCAGTACTTATTGTGCTTGTCGCAACTTTATTATATTTTAACCATACAATTGAACTACCGATGCTCATTATGATGGCTATATTTTCATTTGTCATCTTTGATAGTGTAGAGCATATTAATAATGCAGCACATGTGTTAGAAATTATTGATGTGACACTGGATGATATCGCCGAGATAAAAACGGCTCCAGAGCTCAATGAAACTGCAACGAACCAAAATATTACCAACTATAATATAGCCTTTGATCATGTAAGCTTTGCCTATGAGCAACAATCCGTCATTAAAGATGTGACATTTAACATTGATGCACAAACGTCAACAGCGATTATTGGACCATCTGGAAGTGGTAAGTCAACACTGTGTCATTTGTTGTTAAGATTTTACGATGTCGATGAAGGTAGTATACGTATTGGTGACGTAGATATTAGAGATATGACACTAAGCACATTGATGTCACATATTAGTGCAGTTTTTCAAAAAGTTTACTTGTTTAATGATACTATCGAAAACAATATTTTATTTGGGAAACCTCATGCGACACAAGAAGAAGTGGTTGAAGCAGCGAAACAGGCCTGTTGTCATGATTTTATCATGTCTTTACCTCAAGGCTATCAAACCGTTGTCAACGAAAAAGGAAATAATCTTTCAGGTGGTGAAAAACAACGCATCTCTATTGCCAGAGCCATTCTAAAAGATGCACCTATCATTATTCTTGATGAAGCAACAGCGAGTATTGATCCTGAAAATGAACATCTGATTCAACAAGCGATTGATGAACTGAGCAAAGGGAAAACGGTTATTACGATTGCACACAAATTAGGAACAATTAAAAATGCAGACCAAATCGTGGTGTTACAACAAGGAGAAATCTGTCAACTTGGTCAGCATGATACACTTGCAAATGAAGCAGGTATGTATCAAGACTTTTTAGCTATTAAAAGTGAATCGGAAGGTTGGAAATTATAAATGGTACAATGTATTGGTATTATCGGAGGCAATGGTGTAATAGGGTATAAGCTTGCGACATTATTAGCAAACCACCAGAATATCAACGTTATTATTACTTCTAGACAACTACGACCTCAACATGAGTTACCACAACATGTTACATTTACAACCGTTCATTTAGAGCGTGAGGATGAAATCATATCATTGATACGTCGATGTGATTTGATTATAAATTGCACTGGAAAGGCAATCAGACAATTATTACGATATTGTTTCACATATCACACGCACTATATCGATGCTTCTGGAGACATTCAGTGGGCAAACAATGAAGCAGAATTGCATAGCCAGCTAAGTAGAGCAAAGCTTAATGCCATTCAATTTGCAGGTGTTAACCCAGGATTAACGGAAGTCCTACTTGATTATACATATTGCCGTAATGAAGTAAAATCCTTAGAAATGTATTTTTCAGGCACAGGACATCTATCTAAATCCGCTGTCCTTGAAATGATGACAACATCTAATCCACCTTATGCATACAATCAAATGTATTTAGTACAAGGAGAGTTAACGCCTACAAATTATTTGATGACAACACGTCAGCTTGAGTCAGACGCACCACCATATCATTGCATTCCTATTATTAACCAACACTTTATAAATTATATTAAGCAAACAACGATTAACGAAGCACATTTCTTTAATGCTTTTAAAGACGACAGTATTATCTATAAAATGGCACAAGCGAAATATCACTTTGATCAACATGATATCACTAGTGCCATCACTATATTACGCAATGAATTTGAAGTTGATGCCAATCGCCATGAGCCATTTACATGCATTAGTTTGCTGTTAAATGATAACAAGACAATTTCAATACGGTGGTCACAAGATTGGAATGATGTAACTGCTTTGACATTATATTGGACGGCGATATTGATATTACAAGGGAATGTTAAACAACATGGTTTAACAAACTTATATGAAGCTATAGACGCCGAGACGTTACTAAATATGCTTCAACAAGAAAGCCATTGCTACTTTCATAACTAATGGTTAAAAAATAACAAACTATTAACAACTTTTACTTTAAACCTATATTCGCTTGAAAATGTAAGCTAAAAACTATAGAATTAAACATGGATTGAAGATTTTGTCTTTTTTGTGAACTCAAATGACTTGATCAAGATTATAAAAAGACATTGATACGTATGTATAAAGTCTATAAATTGTTTTTTGCAACACATTCATATTGAATTAACTTATGAATTGTATTATTGTCACATACTTTAGACTACGTAGAAATTAAATCAAATGAAAGCTTAGGTGAATAGTAATGGCTCAAGAACGAAAAAAAATACTTGTATTAGGTGCAGGTTATGCTGGATTACAAACTGTAACAAAATTACAAAAGCATGTTTCAGCTGAAGAAGCAGAAATTACATTGGTGAATAAAAATAAATATCACTATGAATCAACGTGGTTACATGAAGCGTCAGCTGGGACTATTAGCTACGAAGATTTAATATATCCAGTTGAAAGCGTACTTAAAAAAGACAAAGTAAACTTCGTCAATGCTGAAGTGACTAAAATTGACCGCAATGCGAAAAAAGTAGAAACAGATAGCGGTATTTTTAACTACGATATTTTAGTTGTTGCATTAGGCTTTGAAACTGAAACATTTGGTATCAACGGTATGAAAGACTATGCTTTCCAAATTGAAAATGTTGATACTGCCCGTCATTTATCTCGTCATATTGAAGATAAATTTGCCAACTATGCAGCTTCAAAAGAGAAAAATGATAATGACTTAGCTATTTTAGTAGGTGGCGCTGGATTCACCGGTATTGAATTTTTAGGTGAATTAACTGACCGCATTCCTGAATTATGTAATAAGTATGGTGTAAACCAAGAAAAGGTTAGAATTACTTGCGTTGAAGCTGCACCAAAAATGTTACCAATGTTCTCAGACGAGTTAGTTAACTACGCAGTTAAGTATTTAGAAGATCGCGGCGTTGAATTTAAAATCGCTACACCAATCGTTGCTTGTAACGAAAAAGGTTTTGTAGTTAAAATCAATGATCAAGAACAACAATTAGAAGCGGGTACTTCAGTTTGGGCTGCAGGTGTACGTGGTAGTCAATTAATGGAAGCATCATTTGAAGGTGTTAAACGTGGGCGTATCGTGAACAAACAAGATTTAACTATCGAAGGTCATGATGATATCTTTGTGATTGGTGATGTATCTGCGTTTATTCCAGCTGGTGAAGAACGCCCATTACCAACAACTGCTCAAATTGCTATGCAACAAGGAGAGCACGTGGCTAAAAACATTAAACATATCTTAAATGGTGAAGCTACAGTTGACTTTGAATATGTTGACCGCGGAACAGTATGTTCTTTAGGTTCACATGATGGTGTTGGTATTGTATACGGTAGAGACATTGCAGGTAAAAAAGCTGCTTTCATGAAAAAAGTGATCGATACACGTGCAATATTCAAAATCGGTGGCGTAGGTTTAGCATTCAAAAAAGGTAAATTCTAAGATAATGGACTGACGATTAACATAAAAAAAGTTAATAGGACACTTTGACCTACCGTTTAGCCTCTTGCATTGAGCAAGGGGTTTTTTAGTGCCTAAATCAACATATTAACATGATTGATATACCTAATTGGTACTATGTTATGATTTATAAATGATATAGTTAAATTTATAAGGAAAATTTTAAAATTAAATAATTATATAAAAGGAATGATACTATGGTTCAATTAATTTTCAATCAACAACAAGGTACCAAGGACACTTTAATCATAGGATTACCATCACATCTGAATCAATTAGAGCCAATTTATTATGATGGTCTCGATTTGACAGGTTTATTGGAGAGCTATAAGCATCAGCATATTATTAGTGCTAATGTAGGACATATTTCTTCAACAGCATTATATATTAATCAACGTCTAGTAAGATTAATCACAGTTGGCTTAGGTAATTTAAAAACGTTAACTTCAGCTGATTATTTATGTGGATTTGGTCAATTATTTCAATATTTACGTAAAGAAATGATTGCAGAAGCCGAGCTACTATTTGAGACATTTCAATCTAAAACAATGTCCAAGCAACACTGCGCGACATTGCTCGGACTACAAAGTGCACGAGCGATTTATCAATTTGATCATTACAAATCAAATAAACGTGTACCATATCATTTAACCATTTATTTGAATAAGATAGATGATGAGATACAGCATACCCTAGAGCAAGGTGTTATTGTCGGTGAAGGCGTGAATGTTGCACGTGACTTCAGTTATATGCCACCTAATTTGTTAACGCCTAAAGTTTTTGCCGATGAAATTACACAACATTTTGAAGATCGTGCTGTTCAGATTGATATAAAAAATGGCACACAATTGTTGTCAGAAGGCTTTGGTTTGTTACACGCAGTAGGCAAGGGTTCTGCACATGAACCGCAACTGATTACATTGACATATCAAGGTACAAATGAGGAGCAAGCACCTATTATGCTTGTAGGTAAGGGTATTACCTATGATTCAGGAGGATATAGCATTAAGTCAAAGGCAGGCATGCAAACAATGAAATTTGATATGTGTGGTGCAGCGAATGTAGTAGGCATGTTGCATGCCATTGAACGCTTACAACTGCCAATAAATGTCGTCGGTATTATTGCGGCAGCTGAAAATATGATTAGCGACAGCTCTATGAAGCCGGATGATATCTATACGGCACTTAGTGGTGAAACAGTTGAAGTACTCAATAGTGATGCAGAAGGTCGATTAGTATTAGGAGATGCGGTCTTTTACGCGAGTCAATTTCAGCCAAGTGCCATTCTTGATTTTGCAACGTTAACAGGTGCAGCAATTGCTGCTTTAGGAGAAGATAAGGCTGCTGTATTTAATTCACAAGCAGATGATCAACTAAAAGAAATTTTAACCGTTGCACAACAGTACGAAGAATATGTATTTGAACTACCTATGACTGCGACAGAGCAACGTTTAATTCGTCAGTCAGATGTTGCCGATTTAGTCAATCACACGAATGGCCAAGGTAAAGCTTTATTTGCAGCTGCTTTCATCAGTCATTTTAGCGGAAGTGTGCCGCATTTACATTTTGATATTGCGGGTCCAGCTACCATCGCTCATAAGAACTATAATGGTCCAAAAGGTGCAACAGGGTATTTAATACCAACAATTGTAAAGTGGTTACAACAATTAACATAAAGATTCATAGTGGAACATAGTTCCTGAAGTCAACTATTTCAAGTTATAAATGATCTGGGGACATCATTATGTTTTAGGCTATGAACTCCATATATTGGCAGTAGTTGACTGGATTGAAAATACGCGTGATGCCAAGCTTTTTTCAATCCTAGTCAACCTTGCCGGGGCAGGACTACGAATTCATAATGAATACTGTCCTGCTCTTTTTTTAACCATTTTTTTGCAACTTTATATTGACAGCTGTAATTTGAACTGCTATTATAAACGTCATACAAAAACGCTTTAGTTCGGTAGAGTGATAAAGGATGTGTTTTTTATGATTAATGCAGTTGTTATTGCAGTAGTGCTAATGATTGTTTTATGTTTATGTCGACTTAATGTAGTCATTAGTCTTTTTATTAGTGCACTTGTTGGTGGATTGATTTCAGGTATGACTTTAAATAAAGTGGTGGCGGTCTTCGCTAAAAATATTGTAGATGGTGCAGAGGTCGCTTTGAGTTATGCTTTATTAGGTGGTTTTGCTGCTTTAATTTCTTATAGTGGTATTACCGATTATTTAGTTAATAAGATTATACGTGCAATCCACTCAGAGAATAGTCGATTGTCAAGAATTAAGGTTAAAGTCATTATTATAGTGGCACTTTTAGCGATGAGTATTATGAGCCAGAACTTAATTCCAGTTCATATCGCTTTTATTCCAATTGTGATACCACCATTATTAAGTTTATTTAATGACTTGCGCATAGATCGACGTTTGATTGGTTTAGTCATTGGCTTTGGATTATGTTGGCCATACGTATTATTACCTTATGGTTTTGGTCAAATCTTCCACCAAATTATTCAAAGCGGATTTTCAAAAGCACATCATCCTATTGAATTTAATATGATTTGGAAAGCGATGTTAATACCTTCAATGGGCTATATTGCTGGCTTGATACTAGGTATGATTTACTATCGTAAACCCAGAGATTATAAGCGTGAATCATATACAGATAACGAAGCAGGCAATACTGAAATTAAACCATATGTCTTAGGAGTAACTGTTGTAGCTATTTTAGCAACATTTTTAGTTCAAACATTTACAGATTCAATGATTTTTGGTGCGCTTGCAGGGGTGCTTGTATTCTTCATTTCTCGTGTTTATAAATGGACAGAGTTAGATAGTCAATTTGTTGAAGGTATTAAAATTATGTCATTTATAGGTGTAGTTATCTTGTCAGCGAATGGCTTTGCGGGTGTGATGAATGAAACTGGAGATATCCAACACTTGGTAAGTAACTTAACACAAGTGACAAGTGGACATAAGTTATTAAGCATCATCATCATGTATGTCATTGGCTTAATTGTCACATTAGGTATTGGTTCATCGTTTGCAACAATTCCAATCATTGCTACGTTATTTATTCCATTAGGTGCTTCTCTTGGATTGGATACGATGGCATTAATTGCTTTAGTAGGTACCGCTGCTGCATTAGGTGATTCGGGTTCACCTGCGAGTGATTCAACACTGGGGCCTACAGCAGGATTAGATATTGATGGACAGCACGATCATATACGAGATACATGTATTCCAAACTTTATCTTTTATAATGTGCCGCTCATTATTTTTGGAACAATTGCAGCTATGGTATTATAAAACAAAAACGGAGTGTCTCATATGACTAATTTATTAGAAACATTGGATATGAAGATTGAGTCCGAACAAGAGGGCAAGGTTGTATTGTCTATGCCAGTGAGTGATAAAGTGAAACAACCTTTTGGATATTTACATGGAGGCGCAAGTCTAGCACTTGGTGAAACAGCCTGTTCACTTGGTGCGGCTAATTTAATTGATAACCAAAAATTCATTCCACTTGGTTTAGAGATGAATGCCAATCATATGAAATCTACACGTGATGGTTATGTCTATGCCACGGCTACAATATTGCACCAAGGTAGTACAACACAAGTTTGGGATATTAAAATTACAGATGACAAAGCACAACTTATTAGTGTTATGCGTGGTACAATCGCAATCAAGTCAATAAAGTAACAAAATTTCCCCTATAAAAGAGGAAGCGTTATTATGCGCTTCCTCTTTTATAGGGTTTTTGAGTTAGACGTTGATATGCCTGATATATGCGTTCTGCGGCATCACGCCCACCCATAATGTTTCTAGCGAATGGGCCTAATTCTAAATCTGCTAATCCACCAGCAACAAATAATTGTGGTAACCACTCTAATTCTGAAGTTATTTGAGGGAATCCACTCATGGTTATAGGTGCTTGTTCTTGTTGAATCAAGTTTTTAACCATAGGCTGTTGAAGCAAAGTAGGCTTAAAACCAGTAGCTAATAAAATATGGTTATATGGATGCTGCTCCTGTTCCGTATAACAATGATGATCCGATATGTGTTTAATAGGTGACTGATGGATGATAAGTCGACCTTCAGATACATATTTTTTAAGGCGTAAATATAATTCATGTGGTAATGAACCCTTATGTCGTTCTTGGTTTATGATAGCCATACGTTTATGTGATGATTCAATTTGTAAGAACCGGTTCATATTTTTAGGACCGAGCCATCCAGGATCAGCGTCAAAATCATGTATTTCAAATTGCTTATTCATCCATAAATGAATCGTATTATTTGGCTGTAAATCAATTAATTTTAATGTTAAATGTGCAGCAGAAATACCACTACCGACAACATGAGCGGTATGCTGATAAATTGTTTCGTCGATATTAGTTTGAAAAATATGTGTGATATCTGGTTGCTGTTGAAAGATGTCAGGAATGTACGGCTGATGATTGCAACCATTGGCTAATACCACACAATCTGTATTAAAAAGTGTGCCATCTTGTAGTTCAAGCTGCCATTGTGATTGCTGTTTACGTATGTGACTAACCTTGCCTTGGCGATGGGACATATTAAGATTGTAATCATGAATTTGTTGATGTGTATGATCCATAAACATGTCACGTTGAGGACGTTTGTATTTACCATAAGTCGCGCCCGTATACTGATGGTATTTCGCAAATTGTTTTAAATGAAATGGATTTGGATGACAATGGTGTACAAACGGAGACCTTAAAAAAGGCATGCGAATACGCTGGCTAAATTGATTAAACTGTTCACATAATGAAGCATATGGGTCAATAATCGTTAAATTTTCAAGTGGTAAGCCATGATGTCTTAACTTAATAGCAATTGTGGTTCCTTGAAGACCGCCACCAATAATTGTCCAATGCATATAATCACTACTTTCTATTATAAAACGTAATAGTTACGATTTATAATAGCATGTTTAACACAATAAATGCAACAAAAAAGGGAACGGAACAGAATTCATTATGAATTCGTAGTTCCGCTCCCTAACGTTATAATTTTTTATCTTTTAAATCATCGTTAATTTCATCTATTTTAGTGTTCTTAGTGTATGGCGTTTTAATATTATAAGCTGCCTTCATAATCATATGACTTGAAAGGGGACCAGTTATAAAGACAAAGATAATACCTAATAGTAGTTGCATATTTGGATAACCTTTCGTGGCGTAAAAATATAAAAACGTACCAAATAGTAAGAACATGGCACCAAGTGTTGCTGCTTTACCCGCAGCATGTGCGCGTGAGTAAACATCTTCGAGACGAATAATGCCAATGGCTGCAAATGCACTTATCAATGCACCTAAAATAACAAATATTACAGCGATACTATTGATGATCGTCGTTATCACGGTCAATCACCTTACCTTTATCAATAAATTTACTAAATACAGCTGTACCTAAAAATGCAAGTATGGCAACGAGTAAAATTGCTACTAATAAATACTCTGCCCCCATAAAAATACTGTAAAGTGCGATGCAGGCCATTAATTGCAGGCCAATCGCATCTAGTGCAACAATTCTATCAGCGAGAGAGGGGCCTAAAATGACCCTAATAAACATTGCAATCATTGATAACGCAACAATGATTAAAGCAATCATCATAATGACATGAATCATTCGTTCCCCACCTCTCTAACTACTTTTTCCAATGATGATTTAATACTAGCGACTTCTTCTTCTTTAGTACTAAAGTCAATGGCATGAATATAGATTTTAGTGCGGTCGTCACTAATACCAAGGACGACAGTTCCTGGTGTCAACGTAATAAGGTTAGATAATAAGACGATTTGCCAATCTGTTTTTAAGTCTGTGTTATATACAAAGAATCCAGGATGATTATTGATTTTAGGCCGTAAAATGATCTTTAATACATCAATATTTGCTTTAATTAATTCAATCAAAAAGACTACGGCTAATTTTATAATTTTATATACGCGATATAAATAAAAATGTTGCGGTAATACTTTTGAAAATAAAAATACGAATAGGGCACCAAGAATTAATCCAAGGACGAAATTATTGAGGGTATAGCTACCAGTTAATAAAAGCCAGATAACAGAAAGAATCAAATTAACAATAAATTGAAATGCAATCATCATTTACCCCCCAATACACTTTTAATATAAATACTAGGATCTGTATAAGTCATTGCAGCTTCCTTAACATAAGGATAAAGTACCTCTGCCGATAGTCCAAAAACAACTGTAATGGTAACAGCAACAATTGAAATGATTGTAATCGTGGTAATTTGTTGATTTGATGCTATGTTATAGCCATATGCCTCACCGAAGAATCCTTTTAAGAAAATACGCATAACGGAATATAATACGACTAAACTTGATAGTAATACAACGATACCACTGATATAGAAACCTTCTTCAAATGTAGACTTTACAATTAATAACTTACCATAAAAACCACTTAATGGTGGTATACCCGCTAGACTAAGTGCGGCTATAAAGAATGTCCATCCTAAAACAGGATAAGACTTTATTAAACCACCAAATTGATTTAAATCTGTAGTTTTAGTGATTTGATACATTACTCCAATTAATAAAAACAGGGCAGTTTTGACCAACATATCATGTAAAGTGTAATATATTGCGCCCATCATACCAGTTTGTGTCATTAAGGCAACACCCACCAAAATCACGCCTATAGCAATCATAATATTGTAAATAATGATCTTTTTCGTATCATTAAATGCAATCGCACCTACACAGCCAAATATAATTGTTAGTAATGCAAAGAATAAGACAAGATAGTGTGAGAAGCCAACGGTATCTTGGAAAAATAAACTCAAAGTTCTAGCAATCGCGTATACGCCGACTTTAGTTAACAATGCACCAAAAAAAGCAATAATAGCAAATGGAGGTGCATAATATGAACCAGGTAACCATACATACATTGGAAAGGCACCAGCCTTTGTTGCAAAAACAAAGAAGAATAAAATAAAGACAATGCTAACTAATCCGCTTTCAGTGTTTGATAGTTGTGCTAGTTTTTGACTGATATCTGCCATATTTAACGTTCCCACAATAGAATAAAGAATTGCTACTGCGATAACGAAAAATGTAGAAGATACAACGTTAATGAGTAAATATTTAACCGTTTCTCTCAATTGAACTTGCGTACTACCGAGCACGAGTAAGCAATAAGAAGACATTAAAAATACTTCGAAAAAGACAAATAAGTTAAAAATATCTCCGGTAGTAAATGCGCCTATAATACCAGTCAACATAAACATAATAGAGAAGTAATAATAATACGTTTCTCTATGTATGCCAGATGTAGGAATTGAAAATGAAATAATTAGCATTGTAATTACAATGCTGGTAATGATTAACATGGCACTAAATAAATCTAAAGTAAAAACAATGCCATATGGTGCCGACCATGAGCCGAGTTCAACTTTAATTGGACCATGTTGTGCCACATGATTAAAGTTAACAATCGCAGCTACTAACGTTAACACACATCCAATAAGAGCCACATAACGTTTGATAACAGGACGCTTACCTAAGAATACTAGTATAATCGCTGTAATCATCGGCACGATAATGGCTACCACTAATAAATTACTTTCTAGCATCTTCAGGAGCTCCTTTCATACGTTCGACATTATCAGTGCCTAATTCTTTATAACTGCGAAATGCAAGTACTAAGAAAAAGGCTGTTGTTGCAAAGGCGATGACAATCGCAGTTAAAATTAAGGCATGTGGTATAGGGTCAACATAATGAGAGATACCTTTTTCATAAATAGGCATTTCACCATTTTTTAAACCACCCATTGTGATTAAAAAGAGATTTGAGGCATGTGTGATAATTGTTGTTCCCATAATAATGCGAATAAGACTTTTAGATAAGATGAGATAGACACTGATGGCAGTTAATATGCCACAAACAATAATCATGATAATTTCCATTAGTCATTCTCTCCAATCGTTATAATAATCGTCATTACGGTACCAACTACGGCACATAACACACCAAAGTCAAAGAACATGGGCGTATTCATATGCATAGGTGCAAGCAATGGTAAGGGAACATTAAATTCAGTATGTGTAAAGAAATTTTCGCCATATAACCAACTTGCAATAGGTGTTGTTACACAAAAGACAAGACCTATACCAATCAAAATTTTAAAATCCCAAGGGAAGATACGACGCATTGTTTTGATATCAAAAGCAATGGTGATAATTACTAAAGCGCTTGAGATTAATAAACCACCGACAAAGCCACCACCAGGTGTATAATGACCTGCTAAAAATAATGTGACAGCAAAAAGTGAAATTAACAAAGCGATAATGACAGCAGCATACTGTAACATTAAATTATTTTTCTGTCTGTTCATAACGCTTCACCTCACTTGAATTGGCTTTATGCTTGTTTTTTAATTTAATCATTGTATATACGCCTAAACCTGCAATACCAAGTACAGACGATTCAAATAAAGTGTCCATACCACGGAAATCGACGAGGATGACGTTGACCATGTTTTTACCATGAGCTAGATCATACACATGCGCTTTATAGTACTCAGCTATTGAAGTGAAATGGCGATTACCATAGGCAATCAAACCTAAAATGATAACAACAAGTCCTACGCCAGCAGATATCAAAGCATTCGTTACTTTAAATGATCGCGTCTCGTTATAACGGTTTAAGTTAGGCAAATAATAGAAACATAGTAAAAATAATGCAGTTGAGATTGACTCAACAACAAATTGAGTTAAAGCTAAATCAGGTGCTTTAAAGAAGACAAATAGTACCGATACGGCATAGCCAATGACACTCAACATGATAATACTAAAGAGTCTAGACTTAGCTAAGACGACCATAAACGCAGCAACAACAAGCAATACAATAATAGCTGCTTCAAAGATTCTAATACGATTTACGTCTTTAAAGTCAAAGTGGAAAGGCACACTTGACAGTGTAGCGATAGTGATGACTAATAAAGCACTGAAGATAATAACTAAATGATTACGTGAGAAACCATCTACATAACTACTTGTCATTGCCTTAGAATAGTTAGGTAAAAGCATGCCCGAACGATTATACCAATAATTGAACGTTAGCCGTTGAGGGTGAGCTTGCAATAGTTTAACCCAGTAAGTAAACGTTAAAATAAAGACAATTCCTAAAGCATAAATCACTAACGTAGAGATGAACGCTAGGGTCAGACCGTGAAATAGTTCAAATTCTGCTACTACATTTGATGACTGACTGATTGCTTGTGCTGCAGGTGCAACAAGTGCTTGTGATGTCCATCCAGGGAATAAACCAAGGGCAATCACTAGAATCGCTAAAATAGTAGGTGACACAAGCATGAGAATTGGTGCTTCATGTGCTTGTTTTGGCAAACGATCTGGACGATGTTTGCCAAAAAAGATGTGCATGACAAATTTAATAGCGTAGACAAAGGTAAAGATACTTCCAGCAATAGCCATGATTGGGAAAATCATACCTAATGTGTTTAAGCTAAAAATATTTGCATGTGTTACCGAAAGCATAGCATCTATAAATGATTCTTTTGACAAGAAACCATTAAACGGTGGAATGCCTGCCATACTTAATGCTGAAATAATCGTAAGCGTAAAGGTCATCGGCATGATAGTCAATAAACCACCTAGTTTATTGATATCACGCGTACCAGTTTCGTGATCAATCGCTCCCGTCACCATAAATAAAGCACCTTTAAATGTCGCATGATTAATTAAATGGAACATTGCTGCAGTATAAGCTGCAATATAGAGCTGGCTATCAGCGCCTTCGAAATGATAGCTCACTGCGCCAATACCCAGCATTGACATAATCATGCCTAACTGAGAGACGGTTGAAAATGCAAGAATACCCTTTAAATCAGTTTGTTTAGTTGCATTTAAAGAAGCCCAAAATAGAGTGATTAGACCGACGAGTGTCACGGTCCAAATCCAACCTTGAGATACAGCAAACAATGGTGTCATACGCGCCACTAGATATAATCCTGCTTTAACCATGGTTGCAGAATGTAAGTAAGCACTTACTGGTGTTGGCGCCTCCATAGCATCTGGTAACCAAATATAAAAAGGTACCTGTGCAGATTTGGTGAAAGCTCCAATTAAAACTAAAACCATCGCAAGATTAAATATTGGGCTATTTTGAATTTCAATGGTATTTTCAAATAATTGCTTAATACTAAAACTATTTCCAGCAATACCTAATAGAATAAAACCACCGAGTAAAGATAAGCCGCCAAATACTGTAATGATTAGTGATTTTTGTGCACCATAAATGGAAGCTTGACGTGTTCTCCAAAAGGAAATCAGTAAGAAACTGGAAAAAGACGTTAGCTCCCAGAATAAGTACAACATAATCATATTATCTGAGATGACAACACCTAACATCGCACCCATAAATAATAATAAATAACAGTAAAAGTTTCCAAGTTGTTCTTGCTTACTTAAGTATCCAATCGAATAAAGTACGACTAAACTACCAATCCCTGTAATTAATAAGCTAAACAATAAACCTAAGCCATCTATATAAAGGTCAAAGTTCATTCCGATATGAGGCATCCAGTTTAAAGTTCTCATTATCGTATTACCTGACGTCGTAATTGGTATGTAGGTTAAAAAATAAATAAATAAGACGATAGGGACAGGTAATACAAACCATCCTAAATGGATACGTGGTACGAATCGATATAGGATTGGAATAATGAGTGCAAATATTAACGGTAATATAACCGCAATATGTAACCAACTCATTATATTGTCCTCCTTTAAAAATTTGTTTATGTTATTCATTATACATGAATCATATTGTTCTGAAAAACGTGACAATCACTACTATGCTTACATTTATCGAGACTTTTAAATAAGAAGAAACACGTTTTTTAGTAAAAATTTTGTTTATATTGAAGGGTATAATCCTCTTTTATGCGTGACAAATTTTCTAATGCGCGCTGTGCATAATCATCATTTTGTTCTTTAAGTGAATCTTCTAATGCGGAGAGTGCTTGTTGCAATGATGCTTCATAAGACATACGTTCAACATTAAATTCCCGTAATTGTGACTGCTTAGCATAACGCTTTTCAAAGTGGCTTAGCGCTTTACGCTCGTGAAAGAACACGCCTTCTGTAGCTTTGGGATGATGTAAATCACCTTGTTTTGGATGTTTAATCACTTGCTCAATTTGAACAAGAACCTCATCACCATGCTGTTCTACAATGGAGACGCCATAAGTCCCAGTTTTATGTGAAAATCGATGTAACATGTTATATGACTTCCTTTCAAATATGTTAGTATATATGTATATCATCATAACATGAATGGAGAATTGAAATGGCTAACTATCCACAGTTAAATAAAGAAATACAAGATAATGAAATTAAAGTAATCATGCATACAAATAAAGGTGACATGACGTTTAAATTATTCCCAGATATTGCTCCAAAAACAGTTGAAAATTTTGTGACACATGCGAAAAATGGCTATTATGATGGTGTTACATTCCACCGTGTGATTAATGACTTTATGATTCAAGGTGGTGACCCTACAGCAACTGGTATGGGTGGAGAAAGCATATATGGAAGTGCTTTTGAAGATGAATTTTCATTAGAAGCATTTAACTTATATGGCGCTTTGTCAATGGCCAATGCTGGTCCAAATACAAATGGGTCACAATTTTTTGTTGTACAAATGAAAGACATCCCAGAATCAATGATTAGTCAACTTGTTGATGGTGGCTGGCCTGAAGAAATCGCTCAAGCTTATAAAGAAAATGGCGGTACACCATGGTTGGATCAAAAGCATACGGTTTTCGGACAACTCATTGAAGGAGACACTACATTAGAAGATATCGCTAATACTAAAGTAGGTCCTCAAGATAAACCTGTACATGATGTTGTTATTGAAGGTATCGATGTAGCAGAATAAGAACTAAGAACGCGATATAATCACGACCAACAAGGATTTAAATATTTAGCTGTATGAGTTGTTGGCTGCTTGGGATTTAATAGGTAACCCAAGCACTACTTTTATAAATAGAATATATGATTTAACAAGGATTAAAACCATGTAGATTGATTGTTATCAGTTGCATGGTTTTTAATTAGTCTATAAACTACATGATTTCTCTGTTCCTAACAATATTATTAGTCCATATTATCGTTTTGTGCTATTATTATTATGTTAAGTAAAATAGATATAAGGGGTTATCACGTTGAATAATCACTATAGAGCAGGTCAACATATTAAGGTACGTGTGACTGGTATTCAACCTTATGGCGCATTTGTTGAGACCCCTGACCATACTGAAGGACTTATTCATATTTCAGAGATTATGGATGACTATGTCCACAATTTAAAGAAATTTCTGTCAGAGGGACAGGTAGTTAAAGCTAAAATTTTATCGATTGATGATGAAGGAAAGCTTAATTTGTCCCTTAAAGATAATGATTACTTTAAAAACTATGAACGTAAAAAAGAAAAACAATCCGTTTTGGATGAAATAAAAGAGACAGAAAAGTATGGGTTTCAAACGCTTGAAGAACGCCTACCGGTCTGGATTAAACAGTCAAAACGTGCGATGCATAACAATTGAATGACTGTGAACACGTCAAACTAACGTTGCTGATTAAAAGGAACGTTAGTTTTTTTATATAAAAATTCACAAATGATTGATATTTAGTTTTTCGGGAAGAAAAAAAGTGGATGTCAACATGTATTAACAAGCAAATAATTAGAACTAAAGTTGTTCACATGCTATAGTTTGTGCAAAATTAAGGAGGAAAATTTGCAATGAATAAAAAATATGCGAAGTTATTTGAGAAAGTTAAACTACCGAACGGTGTTGAACTAAAAAATCGATTTGTTTTGGCACCTATGACACACAATACTTCAAATGATGATGGTACAATTTCTGAAAGTGAAATAACATTTAGTGAAACGCGTTCTAAAGATGTTGGTCTAGCGATTAATGCAGCAAGTAATGTTAATGATCTTGGTAAAGCGTTTCCAGGTCAACCTTCAGTCGCACATGATTCCGATATCGATGGTTTAAAGCGTTTAGCAAAAGTGATGAAAAAACACGGCGCAAAGGCGTTAGTTCAAATACATCACGGTGGTGCACAGTCATTGCCAAACTTGACTCCTAATGGTGATGTTGTAGCTCCTAGTCCAATTTCAATGAAAAGTTTTGGAGAGCAGCAAGAACATCACGCGCGAGAGATAACACCAGAAGAAATTGAACAAACGATTAAAGATTTTGGTGAAGCAACACGTCGTGTGATTGAAGCGGGATTTGATGGCGTTGAGATTCACGGAGCTAACCATTATCTTATTCATCAATTTGTTTCTCCATACTATAATAGACGCAATGATGAATGGGCAGATTCAATGAAATTTCCACTAGCTGTCGTTCAAGAAGTACTTCAAGCAAAGCAAAAATATGCAAGTGATGACTTTATTGTTGGATATCGTTTATCACCAGAAGAACAAGAATCGCCAGGAATTACAATGGAAATCACTCAGCAATTGGTTGAACTTTTGGCAGAACAACCTATTGATTACATTCATATATCAACAATGCATGTACATGGTGAAACACGAGAAGGTAAATACGCTGGTCAAGAACGCTTACCACTGATCCATAGATGGATAGATGGTCGCATGCCATTGATTGGAATAGGCTCTATATTCACGGCTGACCAAGCATTAGATGCAGTTGAAACAGCAGATATCGAATTAGTGGCTTTAGGACGTGAACTTGCACTCGATTATCAATTTATTTCAAAAATCGAAAAAGGCAAAGAGCAAGATATTATTTCTACATTTGATTCAACACGACAAGATCATTATGAATTACCACCGAACTTGTGGAAAAAATTTAATAATGGCTTTTATCCACTACCAAGAACAGATGAGAATTAGAGGTCATTAACACGAGCTAGCGGGACTAAAAGAAATACACAGTACATGTCTCTATTATATTCTGAACCAAATATTGGCAGTAGTTGACTGAATTGAAAATACGCTTATACTCAGCTTTATTCAATCCTAGTCAACCTTACCGGGGCGGACTACGAATTCATAATGAATTATGTTCTGCTCCTTTTTATTGGAGTGTCGTCTTAAATTGGGCTTGTATTTTGTTGGTGGGTTGTGGCATTATAAATGTAAGGGCTTACAAAACAACTCTTTTATTTATATAAAGGAGTTGTTTTGATTTATTTGTATGATGTAAAATTGATTAAATTATTGTGGCACAATGTTTAATTCGGCAATCAAACATTGGGATATAAAGTTTTGATATGATGTTTATACAAATTGCTAGGCATACTGTAATGGTAGTACTAAAGGCTGTTCAAAAAATTGTAACATTTAGTATGAAACCCCTTTAAAAACATAAGACATATTGTTACAATGTTTATGAAAGCGAAATCATTAGTTAAAAAGAGGCGAAGAGGATCATGACTGAGACTAATAATTTAGTAACTTCTACACAAAGTATTATTAAAGAGGCATTACATAAATTAGGTTTTGATGATGGTATGTACGATTTAATTAAAGAACCATTAAGATTTTTAGAAGTGCGTATTCCAGTAAGAATGGACGACGGAACTGTAAAAACATTTACTGGTTATCGTGCACAACATAATGATGCAGTTGGGCCAACAAAAGGTGGCGTAAGATTTCATCCTGAAGTAGATGAAGAGGAAGTAAAAGCTTTATCTATGTGGATGACCTTAAAATGTGGCATTGTCAACTTACCATACGGCGGTGGTAAAGGTGGTATTGTGTGTGATCCACGTGAGATGAGTATTCATGAAGTTGAAAGATTATCTCGTGGCTATGTAAGAGCAATTTCACAATTTGTTGGACCGACTAAAGATATTCCAGCACCTGATGTATTTACAAATTCACAAATTATGGCATGGATGATGGACGAATATAGCGCATTAGATAAATTCAATTCACCTGGTTTCATTACAGGAAAACCAATTGTCTTAGGCGGTTCACAAGGTCGTGATCGTTCTACTGCCTTGGGTGTTGTTATAGCTATTGAACAAGCAGCTAAGCGAAGAGGACGTCAAATCGAAGGATCTAAAGTAGTGATTCAAGGCTTTGGAAACGCAGGTAGCTTTTTAGCAAAATTCCTATACGATATGGGTGCTAAAATTGTAGGTATATCTGATGCATATGGCGCATTACACGATCCTAATGGACTAGATATTGATTACTTATTAGATCGTCGAGATAGTTTCGGTACTGTAACAAATTTATTTGAAGATACGATTTCGAATAAAGAGCTATTTGAAATAGATTGTGATATTTTAGTTCCAGCAGCAATCTCAAATCAAATTACTGAAGATAACGCACATGATATTAAAGCTGATATTGTTGTTGAGGCAGCTAATGGACCAACGACACCTGAAGCAACACGTATTCTAACAGAAAGAGGTATTTTACTAGTACCAGATGTGCTTGCAAGTGCTGGTGGCGTAACGGTATCATACTTTGAATGGGTGCAAAATAACCAAGGCTACTATTGGTCAGAAGAAGAAGTTAATGAAAAATTACGTGAAAAATTAGTTGAAGCCTTTGATACAATATATGAATTATCTCAAAATAGAAGAATTGATATGAGATTAGCAGCATATATTGTCGGCATTAAGCGTACTGCTGAAGCTGCTCGTTATCGTGGTTGGGCATAAAATACAATAATAATTTTTAGGGTCTGGGACATTAAGTTCTTAAACAATGTAAAAAAGACAATTTCTATTAAAACTATTTGAGAGAAATTGTCTTTTCTCTTATGTATTAGATAATATACAGCTCGTTATCATTTTAGGGGGATAAGATGTAGTCCTACGATGGTGTTCGAATTATAAATTAATTTTGGTTTGATATCATTGCTTACCTTATTATTATTCGGCAAACGTCATAAAAATCGTAAAGAAAATTAATTATATTTTACAGAAAGGTCGGGCGTCTGTCCGTCCTTTTTTATAATTGATTGAAAATTTGCAGAAAAAATAAAATATTTGTAAAGTAAAGTTAACCTATTATTAAAGGAGAAAGCCTATGAATATAGAAAGTAAAATTCAAGACTTAGTTGATCAAGTCAACAATTTCTATCCTGAATTTGATAAAATATTTGTGAGTTTGGGCAGACCCAATATTAAAGCGCAAGTCAAATTATTAAAAAATAAGCGTAATCTTGAACGTGATGTTATGAAGCGATGCCAAAAATTTAAGAAACAAGCAGGTAGTTACCCGCAATGGATAAAATTGGATATCGTTACTGATACACAAACCATTCGTTTTGATAATGTAGCTGAAGAATTGATAACTACTCGTAGAAATTATATTGATTTTGGTATTGCAATGGATAATTATTGGAATTTAACTTTTTTACCAGAAGAAATTAATGCCAATGCATTTGTTAGACCTAAAAAAGGTACGAACACTTTATTTTTATCCGAAGAAAATATTAATAATTATCTTAAAAAATATACGACACATAAAAAAGGCTTTAGCTATGAATTTTACAAAGATAAAAATGTAACGAAGTTTTATACACAAGGGTTTATATATGATGGTGAAGGTATTTATCAATTACATGGAAGAGGATATCAAAAAAACTTACGTATAGTTAATAATTTACATACAGAAATTGATAAGTTAATAGATAAGAGTTCTGACTTTTTACAAAATATGCTAATGCCGAATGGACGCTATATTTATGGTTATTTTCCACATTTTGATAAAACGATTAATTTTTATAACGTACTTAGACACGCTTCCTCAACGTATGCATTAATTGAAGGTTTAGCATATCAACAGAAAGATATTACATCAACAGAGAAAGCAATTGACTATATTATTGATTATTGTTTATGCAAAGATAACTCAGGAGCAATGTTTGTTTTTGATGGTACGAATGATATCAATGAAATTAAATTAGGTCAAAATGCGTCATTTATTTTTGCTGTATGTGAATATTTAAAATATGGACAATTTAATAAACGTTATTTAAATGTAGCGCAGCAAGTTGCTCAAGGTATGTTAAAAATGATTAATCAGACGACAGGCGAAACGGTACATATTTTAAATTATCCAGATTTAACTGTAAAAGAAAAATATCGTATTGTATATTATGATGGAGAAGCAGCACTTGCGCTATTACGGTTATATCAAATCGATCAGCAGCCGCAATGGTTAAAAACGGTAAAAATATTATTTGAGTATTTTATTGCTAATGATTATTGGAAATATCATGACCATTGGTTAGGCTATTGCACAAATGAGTTAGTTCAAATTTCATCGGAAGAAAAGTATTACCGTTTTGGAATTCAAAACGTTAGTTCTCACTTGGATTATATTAAACAGAGGGAAACAACATACCCTACGTTTTTAGAAATGCTGATGGCCACATATCATTTAGTTGAAAAGGCTAAAGCTTCGGGATATGATGATTTGGTTGCAGAATGGTTAGACGAAGATAAATTTATTGATACGATCCATACAAGGGCAGATTATGAACGCACGGGTTTCTTTTATCCTGAAATTGCGATGTATTTTAAAAAGCCAGGTCGCATTTTAAATAGTTTCTTTATTAAACATCATGGTTATCGTGTAAGAATTGATGATATAGAACATTATGTGTCAGGGTACGTGCAATATCAGAAAGTATTTAAGGCGTAAGTTTTGTCGGTAAAAAGGAGTATAAGATATGACTCGAAAGGATAATCAAAAGAATGACAATAAAGTTCCTGAAAAACACAGTAAAAATTATGAAGACAAGAAATCAAAAA
Organism: Staphylococcus sp. HMSC62D11; assembly: GCF_001839145.1. NCBI lineage: Bacteria > Bacillati > Bacillota > Bacilli > Caryophanales > Staphylococcaceae > Staphylococcus > Staphylococcus sp. HMSC62D11. The sequence continues at coordinate 398,963 of NZ_KV840197.1, forward strand.
TAGATAAAGAAATAGAAGCAGAATTACTGGAATATTTAAATAGGGATAAAACTAATGAAAAAGAAGAGAAGCAGGAAAAGAAAAAATACAAATCGGCAATGTTTGTTGTTTTACTGATTATTGTTTTACTATACTTATTTAAAATGGGCAAACATTTTATGTATATTGATATTAATGCGCTGCTGCTATATTTTAGTTAATATTATAAGAATGTATATCTCATGCGTTATTGTAATAAGACTTGTTGTGAGAAGGATACCTAACACTTTCGCTAAATTGATTTAATGTGAACTTAGCGAAAGTTTTTTTATAAAAATGATTAGAAATTAATAGCATAGTTATCACAATAAAATATTACTGTAAATAACAAAGTTTAAATACAAACGCATGTCGATTCTTCATAAAATTTTAAAACTTAGCAGATATAATATATTACGTAAAGATAATTAATAATACTTTATTTGAAATCATCACATGTTAAAGGAGAACCATACCAGTGAATAAATTTAAATTATCCATCTACTTACTATCCATTCTTCCAATAGATTATTTTGGTTTAATTATAGATTATCATTATAAAGTGATGTGGGGATATATTCCGCTAGTTATAATATCTATTGCTCTCGGAATGTTTATTAAAAGCTTTAAGAGCTATGTCTCAACATTTATGATTAGAACAATAGGTATAGTAATATCTTTCATTTGTACGCATGTTTTTATGAATTTGTATGAAACATCAGGGTATTTTAAACCGTTCTATGCATCTGGTTATGCCATTTTTTTAGGAATAATCAGTCATATCATCATACTGGTAACGATAGCAATTACTTATACAATCACACCAAAAGATGATAAGTCTTAGGCAGTTTTATGGTAAATGCATATTTATGTTACAGCTTAAATTAGTGATTATCTGCAAGTAGGTCGAATAACCAATAGGCTAATTATTATAGAGGTAATTGGACTATTTTTCTATTCAAAATTTAAAAATCGAACTAGTGTTTTATCTCACCAGTCCGATTTATTATAGAACCAAAAGAAATCATTATAAAATGAAATCAATTTTTAATGAATGATTTATGATTCATCGAGTAATGCTTGCGCTACTTTAAGTTGATGTTTAACTGCATCAGGTCCCGTAGAACCATAGCTTTGGCGACGTTGTAAGCAATTTGCTGGTTTGAGGTAGTCATAGATATCTGCTTCAATGCGTGCGTCATAAGCCTGGTAGCGTTCTAGTGAGACATCTAGGAGGTAAATACCTTGTTGTATACATTCAAATACTATTTTTCCAACGATTTCATGTGCAGTTCTAAATGGGACGTTTTTAGTAACTAAATAGTCAGCTAACTCTGTTGCATTTGAAAAATCTTGTGTAACTGTTTGTGCTAAGCGTTCTGAATTAACAGTCATAGTTGCAATCATACCTTCAAATATTCTTAATGAACCTTTGATCGTATGCAAAGCATCAAATAATCCTTCTTTATCTTCTTGCATGTCTTTATTGTATGCTAGTGGTAACCCTTTAAGTGTTACAAGCATACTCATCAAGTGACCTGTTGTACGTCCCACTTTGCCACGGATAAGTTCAGCCATATCGGGATTCTTTTTCTGTGGCATGATAGAGGAACCAGTTGAAAATGCATCCGCAAGTGTAATGAACTTTGCTTCATCTGTTGACCAAAAAATAATTTCTTCGGCAAAGCGTGATAAATGAACCATTGTTAATGAAATATTGTGCAATGTTTCTACAATATAATCACGGTCACTAACGGCATCTAAACTATTTTCATAAACGCTAGCAAATCCGAGTAAGTCCTTCGTTTCATGTCTATCAATTGGATATGTTGTACCGCTTAAGGCTGCTGCACCTAATGGTGAGATATCTATACGTTTTAAGCTATCAGTAAAGCGTCCTTTATCACGTTCAAGCATCCAAAAATATGTCATAATATGATGTGCGAAAGATATAGGTTGAGCACGTTGTAAATGCGTGTATCCAGGCATTATCGTATCAACGTGTTGATTGGCAAGCTCAACGATGGTCTGTTGGAAAGATTTAATTAACGTTGTTATATCTAAAACTTGTTGTTTTGTATATAAATGCATATCCGTTGCAACTTGGTCATTGCGACTACGACCAGTGTGCAGTCGACCACCTGCAGCACCTATGCGCTCAATTAATTCATGTTCAATATTTAAATGAATATCTTCCAATGAATGTTTAAATGTTAATTTATGCTGATGAAAATCAGCTTGTATTGCTTTTAGCCCGTCTATAATATCCGCTTTGTCTTGTGTTGAGATGATACCTTGATTTGCTAACATTGTGGCATGTGCAATACTTCCTGCAATGTCTTGATCAATTAAGGTTTGGTCAAAATCGATGGACGCATTAAAATCATCTACCCATTCCTCGGGTTGCTGTTGGAAGCGTCCACCCCATGCTTTATTGCTCATTGCTATAGCCTCCATGTAACATGGCGTTGACTTGTGTTGGTAAGCCAAAGATATCAATGAAGCCAACAGCAGCTTCTTGATTGAATGCGTCCTCTTTAGTATAGGTTGCTAATTTTTCATCATAAAGCGTGTAAGGTGATTGTCTGCCATTAACGATGGCATTACCTTTAAATAATTTAATTCTGACATCTCCTTCAACATGTTGCTGTGTTGAATCAATGAATGTTTTTAAGCTGTCTGTCAAAGGTGAGAACCATAACCCGTTGTATGTTTGCTCTGCGAATTGTTTTTCAATGATCGGTTTGAAATGTGCCACATCTTTTGTTAGCGTAATGGTTTCAAGCGCTTTGTGTGCTTTTAAAATGACTTCAGCACCAGGCGTTTCATAAATCTCTCTCGATTTAATACCTACAAGTCTATTTTCTACATGGTCGATACGACCGATGCCATGTTTCCCAGCTAGGTCATTCAAAGTTAAGATTAGCTCATCTAAATCATAGGCTTTATCGTTCAATTTAACTGGAATACCTTTTTTAAATGATAGGATAATTTCATCAGCAGTATCTGGTGTCTCTTCAATAGGTGTTGTTAAATCAAATGCATCTTCTGGAGGCGTTGCATAAGGATCTTCTAAAATACCGCATTCATTTGCTCTGCCCCATAAATTTTGATCAATTGAATAAGGAGAATCATGATTGATAGATACAGGAATATTGTGTTTCAATGCATAATCAATTTCTTCTTCACGGCTCCAAGCCCATTCTCGCACGGGTGCAAATGTTTTTAATTTAGGGTTCAAAGCTTTGATTGCTACTTCAAAACGTACTTGATCGTTTCCTTTACCTGTACAGCCATGTGCAATACCAATTGACTGTGTTTGTTCAGCAATTTCTACCAATTTTTTAGCAATGAGTGGTCGTGATAATGCTGATACGAGAGGATAACTATTTTCATACATCAAATTACCTTTAATAGCATAGCTTACATAGTCATCACTAAACTCTTTCGTAGCATTGATAATATGGCATTCAATTGCGCCCATTTCTAAAGCTTTAGAGTGTACAGTATCTAAATCTTTTCCTTCACCGACATCTAAACAACAAGCTACAACATCATATCCTTTATCTATAAGCCATTTAACTGCTACGCTAGTGTCTAATCCACCAGAATAAGCTAACACGATTTTATCTTTCATTATATAGTCACCTCAAATTGTTTTCATAATTATCATTATGACTTTATCATAACAGAAAGGTAATGAAAATAAAACCGTTTTATTACATAATTATACATTTTATAACTTTATCATTTTTCTTTATTAGCCTTATATGTTCACATTTAAAGCTTTTTTGTAATTTCTAAAAAATATGAAAAATGCATAAAAAAGTAATGGTAGATTTTACTTTAATTTGATATCATTATCATTTTTTAAATAGCTCAAATTTAGTTCTAAGGACTTGAAATTTGAATAAGGTATACAAAGTTAGTAAAATTAAAGTAATCTACCCCACAGGAGGCTTTTTAAATGACGCATATTCAATTAGATTATAGTAAAACGTTAGAATTTTTTGAAAAACATGAACTAGAACAACAACAAGAAATTGTAAAATCAATTCATCGTACAATTCATGAGGGAACAGGTGCGGGTCATGATTTCTTAGGTTGGCTTGATTTACCAGAAAATTATGATAAAGAAGAATTCTCTAGAATTGTTGAAGCGGCAAAACGCATTAAAGCTAATTCTGATGTGCTTGTTGTAATTGGAATTGGAGGATCTTATTTAGGTGCACGTGCTGCAATTGAAATGCTAACCTCATCATTCCGTAATAATACAGAATATCCTGAAATCGTTTTTGTTGGAAATCATTTATCATCCACATACACTCAAGAATTACTCGATTATTTAGCTGATAAAGATTTTTCTGTTAACGTAATTTCTAAATCAGGTACGACTACTGAGCCTGCAGTTGCATTTAGATTATTTAAGCAATTAGTTGAACAACGTTATGGTAAAAAAGAAGCACAAACACGTATTTTTGCTACTACTGATAAAGCAAAGGGTGCGTTGAAACAACTTGCTGATAATGAGGGCTATGAAACATTTGTTGTTCCTGACGATGTTGGCGGACGATATTCTGTACTAACTGCCGTAGGTCTATTGCCTATTGCAGCAGCTGGAATTAATGTTGAAGCAATGATGATAGGTGCAAATAAAGCACGTAAAGAGTTATCATCTGATAATTTAGACGATAATATTGCATATCAATACGCAACGATTCGTAACGTTCTTTATAATAAAGGCTACACAACTGAAATGTTAATTAACTATGAGCCGTCTATGCAATATTTCAACGAGTGGTGGAAACAATTATTTGGTGAATCAGAAGGTAAAGATTTCAAAGGTATTTATCCATCAAGTGCTAACTATACAACTGATTTACACTCTTTAGGACAATATGTACAAGAAGGACGTCGTTTCTTATTTGAAACTGTAGTTAAAGTAAATCATCCTAAACAAGATATCACGATTGAAGAAGATAGCGAGGATTTAGACGGTTTAAACTATTTAGCAGGCAAAACAATGGACGAAGTCAATACTAAAGCATTTGAAGGTACGCTATTAGCACATACAGATGGCGGTGTTCCAAACATTGTCATTAATGTACCAAGATTAGATGAAGAAACATTTGGCTATTTAGTATATTTCTTCGAATTAGCCTGCGCAATGAGCGGTTATCAACTAGGCGTTAATCCATTCAATCAACCTGGAGTTGAAGCATACAAACAAAACATGTTTGCATTACTAGGTAAACCAGGTTATGAAGATAAAAAAGCTGATTTAGAAGCACGCCTATAATAGGTAATGGTTTATTAAAGTTTGTTGAGCCGATATGTGGTAATAGTGCCGCATATCGGTTTTTAGTCTTTCAATAAGGTATTGTAGGCGTTTATTTGCTACAATGTTTTTAAGTAAATAGCAATGTCAGACATTATTTATAGAAGGGATAGGTCACTCATGTTACAACAAATTGAACAATGGTTTGATGCGTTTCGAGATTTGGGCTATTTGGCTGGCTTTCTACTTCTATATTTAAGAGCTATGGTACCCATCTTACCGTTATTTCTTTATATTACAGTTGTTATTCATGCTTATGGATTTACTGTAGGAATTATTATATCTTGGTTGGGAATTGTAGCAGGTACATTTACAGTCTATCTTATTTGCAAACGATTTATTCATTCCAAATTTATGCTTAAAATTCAGCAAAGAACAGCGGTGAAAAGGCTTATTCATTTTATAGATAGACAAGGACCGGTGCCTATATTTATCTTACTATGCTTCCCGTTTACGCCCACTACGTTAGTGAATTTTGTTGCAAGTTTATCCCATATTAAGACTAAATATTACTTTATTATTTTGCTAATCTCTAAATTGATTTCTATATTATTATTAGGCATGATGGGCACAGGAATAACAACATTATTTACGCATCCTATTCGTGGCATATTATTGATTTTAGTTACAGTTGTATTATGGATTGTTGGCAAACAAGTTGAAAAGTATTTTATGGGTCAATCAAAGGAGAAGTGACAAGGTGCAAAAAGTTAGTCAATATATAATAGCTTTTATTGCTGCGATAATTTTTGTTTTCATTTTAAATGTTTTTATTATTCAAGGTGCAGTAGTAAAGCAACAGAACATGGCACCTGTTTTACAAAAAAATGATCGTGTCATTGTTAATAAAGTCAAAGTGACGTTTAACATACTACAACATGGCGATGTCGTTATGTTCCGACAACATGGTGATTTAAAGTTTAGTCGAATTGTCGGTATGGCTGGTGAATCAGTTGAAGTCAAGCAGGGGCAATTATATCGAGATGATAGACAAATTAAAGCATCATATGCTAAAAATATAAAAACAGACTTTCAGTTACGCAATTTACCTCATTCAGAAGGAGATATCATTCCACCTGATAAGTACCTTGTACTATCTGATGATAGTCGATTAAATAAGCAATCTCAGTCATATCAACTTATAGATAAAAAAGACATTATTGGTGATGTTAATTTAACTTATTATCCTTTCCATCATTTTCGTTATAACTATGAACGATAAAGGAGGTGTTTATGTGAAAAAGGAATTGACAGAATGGTTAATAGCTATAGCGGTAGGTATTATTTTAGTCATACTAATCATTAATTTTGTAGCGAAATCATATACCATTAAAGGAGACTCAATGAATCCAACATTAAAAGATGGCGATCATGTTCTGGTCAATATTATCGGCTATAAAGTAGGCACTGTGAAAAAGGGGAATGTCATTGTCTTCCATGCTAACCAAAAGGATGATTATGTTAAACGCGTTATAGGCACACCAGGTGACAAAGTATACTATCGAGATGATCAACTTATTATAAACGGAAAAAAAGTAAAAGAACCTTATCTCGAATACAATATGAAACGTAAGCAAGGAGAGTATATTACTGGATCTTTAGATATAAAAGATTTGGCCGGTGCAAAACATAATTCTAATGTCATACCTCAACATAAATACCTCGTGTTAGGAGACAATCGTGAGGTAAGTAAAGATAGCCGTGCTTTTGGCCTTATCGATGAAAAGCAAATTGTCGGTAAAGTGTCTTTAAGATTTTGGCCATTAACTGATTTTAAATTTAATTTTAACCCTGATATGAGCTAATGATATAGACAAGAGATGATTGCATTTCAATGCGCAACGTCTCTTTTTATTTATCATAAAAAGTATTTTCGATTATCTGCGAACAACCTCATAAAATCACTATATAGAAACGTATGTTCTGTGTTAAAATGAATTTAATAAAGGAGCGTGGCTATATTTATGGAATTTAATACATATATCGGAAGAGCTGGGACCGGCAAATCCTATCAAATGATTAGTGACATTAAATCAGAAATGAAACGCCAACCTCTTGGAGACCCGATTGTACTCATAGCCCCTACTCAAAGTACCTTTCAGTTGGAACAAGCTTTTGTAAGCGACCATGAATTGTATGGAAGTCTTAGAACAGAAGTACTACATTTTGAGCGATTAAGCCATCGTGTGTTTCAAGAAGTAGGTGGCTTATCAGAAGAACGCTTATCTAAATCAGCCATGGAAATGATGATTTATGATATTGTTCAAAATCACCAACAGGAATTAAAGCTTTATCATTCTCAAGCTAAATATTATGGCTTTAGTGAGAAATTAGCAGAACAAATACAAGATTTTAAGAAATATGTTGTAACACCTGAGGATTTGCAATCGCTTGTGACACAACATTCATTACCTACACGCATGCAACATAAATTAGAAGATATTGCATTAATATATAATGCTTTTGAGCGTCAAATTGCTGGACGTTATATCACATCAGAAGATAAGCTGAAGCAATTCATTAATGTTATGCCACAGTCACAATGGTTGAAGCGTGCTGAAATTTATATAGATGGTTTCCATAACTTTTCATCATTAGAGTACGACATTATCAAACATTTAGTGAAGTATGCTAAGAAGGTAACTGTACTTCTAACAACTGATGGAAATACTGATCCATTTAGTCTATTTAGAAAGCCATCTGAAGTATTACAACATTTAGAAGAAATTGCAGCAGAATTAAATATAACTTTAAATCGCAAACATTTTAACCAACAACATCGATTTACTAATCATGATTTGGTGCACTTAGAACAAGAATTTGATGCTTTACAAATTAATCCAATCCAACAACAAGGTCACATTCAAATACTTGAAGCAGCAAGTATACGAGAAGAAGTCAATGAAGTTGCACGACAAATTATTAAAGCGACGCGTGAGCAACACTTAAGGTATCAAGACATAGCTATACTGTATCGAGATGAAAGCTATGCATATCTATTAGCATCTATCCTGCCACAATTTGACATCCCATTTCATATTGATATAAAGAAATCTATGACACATCATCCTATCATGGAAATGGTGCGTTCATTAATAGAAGTTATGCGTACAAATTGGAGTACAGATGCTATGCTGCGCTTATTTAAAACAGATATCTTAACATACCAAATAAAAAACAGCAGTTATCTTATTGATTTATTAGAAAATTTTGTATTAGAACGCGGTATCACTGGGAAACGTTGGTTTGATGAATCTCGATTTCAAATAGAACATTTCCAGAAAATGGGGCGTAAAGAACATCAGCTTACACCTGAAGAACAAGAAACCTTTGAAAAGGTTGTGCAACTAAAAGATGATGTGGTTCATAAAATTCTCTATTTCGAACAGGCGATGAATGATGCGCATACTGTCATTGATTATGCTACGGCATTTTACGAAAGCATGGAATATTTTGAACTGCCTAATCAATTAATGACTATACGTGATACGTTAGAGGCTGATCATCGGTATGAAGAAGCAGAAGAAATTGATCAAATTTGGAATGGCATCATTCAAATTTTAGATGATTTAGTCACAGTATTTGGAACGACTGAGATGTCATTACAACGTTTTACCGAAGTACTAGATATTGGTTTAGAACAGTTAGAATTTGCCATGATTCCTCAAACGCTAGATCAAGTATCAATAGGGAGCATGGATTTAGCTAAAGTAGACAACAAGGCTAAAGTATTTATGGTTGGTATGAATGATGGCGTGATACCTCAACCGATTGCTTCTACGAGCTTAATATCTGATGAAGAAAAGAAATTTTTTGAAACACAAACTCATATTGAGTTGAGTCCAACATCAGATGTTTTGCAGATGGATGAAGCATTTGTATGTTATATAGCAATGACACGTGCGACACAACAAGTAACTTTTTCGTACAGCTTAATGGGTAATTCTGGCGATGAAAAAGAAATCAGTCCATTTTTGTCTCAAATTAAGCAGCTTTATACAAACATGCAGATAGATAATTTAAATTATGTTCATGCGCAACAACCATTATTACTCGTTGAACATGGCCATCAAACTAAAATTCATTTATTTGAAGCTTTACGTGCATGGCTTGATGATGAAATCGTTGCAGATACATGGATAGATACGTATCAAGTCATGCGAGATGATGCACAATTAAATGATGGACTTGATTATTTATTAACGTCATTAACTTATGATAATCACACTGTACAATTGAGTGATCAATTGGCACAGCAATTATATGGTAAAGCGATTAATGCCAGTGTGTCACGTTTTGAAGGATATCAACAATGTCCATTTAAACACTATGCTTCTCATGGGTTACGCTTAAATGAGCGTACGAAATATCAATTGCAAAACTTTGATCTTGGTGACATTTTTCATTCTGTATTAAAGTACATTTCTGACAGAGTTAATGGTGATTTTAAACATTTAAACGCTAAGACAATCAAACAGCTGACTTCTGAAGCACTTGAAGAAATTTTACCGAAAGTTCAATTTAATTTATTAAATTCTACAGCTTATTATCGCTATTTATCGCAGCGTATTGGCGCCATTATAGAAACGACACTTGGCGCATTAAAATACCAAAGTAGCTATTCTAAATTTAAGCCACAACGCTTTGAAACCGGATTTCGTCGCAAGCCTCATCAAGATGAACTTATGGCCGAATCACTTCAAACAACTCAAGGCATTCCGATTAATATAAGAGGACAAATTGACCGCATAGATACCTACACTGAAGATGATCAAAGTTATGTGAATATTATTGATTATAAATCGTCAAAAGAAAGTGCAAAGCTAGATTTAAAGAAGGTTTACTATGGTTTACAAATGCAGATGATGACATATATGGATATTGTTTTGCAGAACCATGAACGGTTAGGATTATCAGACACAATTAAACCAGGGGGATTGCTGTATTTTCATGTGCATGAACCTCGCATCAATTATAAACATTGGACTGATATTGATAATGTTCAGTTAGAATTAGATTTTAAAAAAGCGTTTAGAATGAGTGGATTAGTAAATAGCTCAGAAGAAGTGTTAAATGCTTTAGATTTAAGAATGGAACCAAAATTTGTGTCTGATATCATACCCGTGGGAAAAACAGCTAAAAACACTATAAATCAGCGAGGCAGTCAAGTCGCTGATGAAGCGACAATCATGAAGTTTATTGAGCATAATAAGCGTAACTTTATTGAAACCGCATCTAATATTATGGCAGGACATACAGAAGTGGCGCCATTAAAATATAAACAAACTTTACCTTGTCAATATTGTAGCTATCAGTCTGTTTGTCATGTTGATGGCATGATTGATAGTAAACGATATCGTACAGTTGATGAAACAATTAATCCTATTGAAGAAATCCAAGAGGCGGTTAAAGATGGAGGTGACGATGCATGATACCAGTCAAGCCCGAAGGGGTAATTTGGACAGATGCGCAGTGGCAAAGTATATATGCTAAAGGTCAAGATGTGTTAGTTGCGGCCGCTGCCGGCTCAGGGAAAACGGCAGTTTTAGTAGAAAGAATTATTCAACGTATCATCAGAGACAATGTTGATGTTGATCGATTATTGGTGGTTACTTTTACTAATTTAAGTGCACGTGAAATGAAACATAGGGTAGAACAACGCATTCAAGAAGCAGCACTTGAAGATCCTAATAATACGCATTTAAAGAATCAACGCATAAAGATACACCAAGCTCAAATTTCTACATTGCATAGTTTTTGTTTAAAGCTAATACAACAGCATTACGATGTGTTAGATGTTGATCCTAATTTTAGAACGAGTAGTGAAGCAGAAAACATCTTACTGTTAGAACAGACCATAGATGAAACTTTAGAACACTACTATGATGTGTTAAACAGCGATTTCATTGAACTAGCAGAGCAATTGTCTAAGGATAGAAATGACGATGACTTTAGAACAATCATTAAATCTCTTTATTACTTTAGTATTGCGAACCCCAATCCTTTTGAATGGTTAACCCAATTAGTGAAACCATACCAAAATGAAGCACAACAAGACAACTTGTTACAATTGTTGACAGATTTGTCGCGTATTTTTTTACGTGCTGCACAAGAGGCTTTAAGTAAAAGCTATGAAATATTTACTTTAGCTGAAGATACGGACAAGCAAATAGCTGTCATTGAAGATGAAATGGCTTTTATGACTAAAGCCTTTGATGGAGATATGATACAAAGTGATGTAATTGCAAATCATGAATTTGTCAGTAGATTTCCTGCATTGACTAAAAAGATAAAAGAAGTAAATGAAACTATGGGTGATGCACTTGTTGAAGCTAAAGCATATTACGATAAATATAAATCGCTTGTATCCAAAGTCCAAGCAGACTATTTCTCACGCAGTGCGCAAGATTTAAAGCGAGATATGCAAAGGTTGGCACCACGAGTAAATATATTAGCAGACATTGTTAAAGACGTTATAACTGCATTTGGTCAAAAAAAACGAAGTCGTAATATCCTAGACTTTGCTGACTATGAGCATTTTGCGTTACAAATATTAACAAATGATGATGGCTCACCTTCTCATATCGCGGAGATGTATCGCGAACAGTTTGCTGAAATATTAGTAGATGAATACCAAGATACCAATCGCGTACAAGAACAAATATTATCCTGCATTAAGACTGGTTCAGAAGCAGACGGTAATTTATTTATGGTAGGGGATGTCAAGCAATCTATTTACAAATTTAGACAAGCAGACCCAAGTCTATTTATTGAGAAATATCAACGTTTTAATGCAGAGGGTAACGGCACAGGTATACGCATTGATTTGTCGCAAAACTTCCGATCTAGAAAAGAAGTGTTAAGTACCACTAACTATTTATTTAAGCACATGATGGACGAAGAAGTTGGTGAAATTAGTTACGATGATGCTGCACAATTGTACTATGGTGCGCCATTTGATGAGGTGGATCATCCAGTAGAGCTGCGTACATTGATTGAAGCAGATAAAGAACATAGTGAACTAAATGGCTCAGAACAAGAAGCTGAATATATTGTTAAACAGGTGAAAGATATTTTAGAAAATAAGCGTATATTTGATATGAAAACGGGTCACTATCGTCAACCAACATATAAAGATATTGTTATTTTAGAACGTAGTTTTTCGCAAGCTAGAGACTTGCAACAAGCGTTTAAAGATCATGACATACCCTTTCACGTGAACAGTAGACAAGGCTATTTCGAACAAACGGAAGTGCGATTAGTTTTATCATTATTAAGAACAATAGATAATCCTTTACAAGATATTTATTTAGTAGGATTGATGCGTTCGGTCATCTATCAATTTACCGAAGATGAATTAGCTAATATACGTGTCTTCAGTCCTAATGATGACTATTTCTATCAATCTATTGTGAACTATATTAACCATGATTTGGCTAATAAAAAATTAGTAAAGAAACTACAAAATTTCATAGCTGATATTAAAATGTATCAGATTTATAGTCAAAGTAATCCAGTTTACCAACTCATAGATAAGTTTTACCATGACCATTATGTTATCCAATATTTCAGTGGTTTGATTGGTGGTAAAGGACGACGGGCCAATCTTTATGGATTATTTAATAAGGCTATCGAATTTGAAAATTCTAGTTTTAGAGGACTTTATCAATTTATTCGTTTTATAGATGAACTGATTGACCGCGGCCAAGATTTTGGCGAAGAAAATATCGTAGGTCCTAATGATAATGTCGTTAAAATGATGACTATTCATAGCAGTAAGGGATTAGAATTTCCATTTGTTATTTATTCAGGATTAACAAGGGAATTTAATAAGAAAGATTTACGGGAACAAGTTATCTTAAACCAAAAATATGGTTTAGGTATCGATTATTATGATATTGATAAAAATATGGCATATCCTTCACTGTCATCTGTTGCTTATAAAGCAATAACAGAAAAAGAAATGATATCAGAAGAAATGCGTTTAATTTATGTGGCATTGACACGTGCAAAGGAACAACTTATTTTAATTGGCAGACTTAAATCTACAAAAAAACTTGGAGAGTACGAAAAATTAGCTATTTCAGGTTCACATATAGCTGTTAATGAGCGTTTGACAGCAGAACATCCTTTTGAACTTATTTATGGTATTTTGTCGAAGCATAAGTCCTATGAACTGACACCGGATTTAATGTTCGAAAATGATATTGCAAATTTAGCAGAAAGCATAAGACCAAACGTAAATATCATTATTGATTATTTTGAAGATATTATTGAAGCTAATCATCAAGATATGAATGAGCAGCGTTCTATTTCGGATCTTAATACGTTGGATACAGGTAACGATGATATTAAGGCGAAAATTACGCAACAGCTTAAGTTTAAATATCCAAACGTGATTAATACCACTAAGCCTTCTAAGCAATCCGTATCTGAATTAAAACGACAACTGGAAACTGAAGAAAGCGATACGAACTACGATCGCGTTCGACAATATCGCATTGGTGTTGCGACATATGAACGGCCAAGATTTATGCGTCATGTTACGAAGCGTAAAGCCAACGAAGTAGGAACATTAATGCACACCGTCATGCAACATTTGCCTTTCAAACCTGAGCGTATGACAGAGGAAGCATTGGAGCAATATATTGATCATTTAATCACACAACAAATTATTGAACATGATGCTAAGAAAGACATTAAATTTCCAGAAATAATGACGTTTATTCAAAGTGATTTATATCTTGAAATCGCAGAAGCTGAACAAATTTATCGTGAATTACCTTTTGTTGTAAATCAAGCAAAAGTTGATAATATATCAGATAACCATGAAGACGTAGCGATTATTCAGGGTATGATTGATCTAATTTATAAGAAAGATAATCAATATTACTTTGTTGATTATAAGACAGATGCTTTTAATAGACGAAAAGGTATGACAGATGAAGAAATAGGAGAACAACTTAAAGAAAAATATCGCATTCAAATGCAATATTATAAAAATGCTTTAGAAACCATGCTCCATACTGAAGTAAAAGGTTCTTTATATTTCTTCCAGTTTGGTAGATTATCCATATAGTTCAGTCCAATCAAGATTTTTAAAGCGAAATTATTTGAACAAGGTTTGTCATAATGTATGAGCTAACTTTTGAAATTTTCGGACATATATATTTGTGATTTTAAGAAAATTATAGTTATAATATGAGTTAAGATATAGATGAGGAGTTGATAATGAATGAAATTCTTGTCATTCAAACATGAAGACGTCACATCTTACGGCGTGAAAGTAAAACGTGAAGATGCGGTTTGGGATTTAACAAAAGTATTTGCTGATTTTGCAGAAGGGGATTTTCATCCTAAATCATTATTAGCGGGCTTACAACAAAACCAAACGTTAGATTTTCAAGAACAAGTACGAAAAGCTGTTGTTGCTGCAGAAGATAGTGGCAGAGCAGAGGATTATAAAATAGCATTCAAAGATATTACATTTTTACCACCAGTGACACCGCCAAATAATGTTATTGCTTTTGGGAGAAACTATCAAGATCATGCGAGCGAACTTAATCATGAAGTCCAACGCCTCTATGTATTTACAAAAGCAGCTTCATCGTTAATCGGCGATAATGCTACAATTCCGAATCATAAAGATATTACAGATCAATTGGATTATGAAGGTGAACTTGGTATTGTTATTGGTAAATCAGGTGAGAAAATTCCTAAAGCTTTAGCGCTAGATTATGTCTATGGGTATACTATTATTAATGACATTACAGATCGTAAAGCGCAGGATGCTCAAGACCAAGCATTTTTATCTAAAAGCTTAACGGGTGGTTGCCCTATGGGACCATTTATTGTGACTAAAGATGAATTACCAACACCGGAAAATGTAAATATAGTGACTAAAGTAAATAATGATATCCGTCAAGATGGTAATACAGGAGAAATGATTTTAAAAATTGATGAATTAATTGAAGAAATTTCAAAATATGTCGCATTACATCCAGGTGACATTATTGCAACTGGTACACCGGCTGGGGTTGGAGCTGGAATGGAGCCACCACAATATTTACAACCTGGCGATGAAGTAAAAGTAACAATTGACAATATTGGTACGTTAACAACATATATTGCAGAATAAGTTAGTGTGTAAACATATAGTTATAGAGGTTAAGATATAAAACGTCTCTTACCTAATAACAAATCAGTCTGGGACATCATTATGTTTTAGGCTGTGAAATATATATTAGCAGTCGTTGACTGGATTAAAAATACGCTTATACTAAGCTTTTTTCAATCCTAGTCAACTTGCTGGGGCGGGACTACGAATTCATTATGAATTCTGTCCCGCTCACATTTTTGTTATTGAAATTATCGTTTTAACGTGAAAAATTCATATTCTGTATTTAGTGATGAAGGTTCCATGAATATTATACTTTAGTCTACGATTTCAAAGGCTTGTTTCCGCTGTTGTGCAGGTGCAAGGCTTTTTTAATTATGATTTGATGCACATGTATTGTTATAAATGTAAATGATGATGAATACAGTAGAGTGGTAAATATGTTATATTTATTTAAGTAATTATTGATATTTTTTAGTGGGGGGATAAAGTTTTGTTACATGTACATATTTTAAGCTGGGTGCTTGCGATTATAATGTTTATAGTGACATATCTTAATTATTCGAAAACACAAGGTGGAACGCCTACAGCTAAACCATTACATATGGTGTTGAGGGTTGTTATTTTGCTAACGTTAATCTCTGGATTTTGGATAATTATTAAAGAATTTGCAAGTGGTGGAGGCAACCACATGTTATTGACACTCAAAATGGTATGTGGCATAGCAGTAGTTGCTTTAATGGAAGTAACGATCATAAAACGTAAAAAGCATGAATCAACACAAGGATTATTTTGGACGACAATTGCATTAATTGTGATTACAATCATTTTAGGAATTATTTTACCACTTGGTCCATTAACCAAAATGTTCGGATTAAGTTAAATAATCATTTGATAGAAGAGACTAGTACATTATCCCTAGAAAACAGGATGGGATATAAATCTCAAGATAATAAGCACAAAGATGGTTTGAAATTCAACATCATCTTTGTGCTTATTTTTAGCTTCAATACTTCGTAATAATGGCTCGCTTTATATGCTAGATTTAATTAATCGTTGCCTAAAATTTTTAAAGATTACGTGCTTTGTAGCCCAACATATTTATTAAATCTTTGGGATGACTATATGGTGGCGCATAGGCGACTTCAAATTCGGTAAGTGCATCAATTGTTAAGTCATTCATCATGGCCATTGACAGCACGTCGATGCGTTTATCGACACCCTGTTTTCCTACTGCAGCAGCACGAATGATTTTACGATTATTTGTATCAAAATAGGCACGTAGATGCAATTTATCATTTCCTGGGTAATAGCCAGCATGTGTTCCACCAGTAATTTCAACCATTTTATAGTCAAAATGCTTCAATTCATTAGGCTTTATACCTACACTGGCGAATGAATAATCAAAAAATTTAACAATATTTGAGCCTAAATAGCCCTTAAAAGTAATATTTGAATTCCCAGCAATTTGTTCAGCAATAATACTAGCCGCACGATGGGCTCCCCAAGCCAATGGGACTTGTGCAGGGAGATTTACATGGCGATAATGTGATTTTATCACATCTCCAAGCGCATAAACATTGCTAATATTTGTCTCAAATTTATCATTTACTGGAATAAAACCTTGTGTATCTAGTTGGATATTTGAAGACTCAAGGAATTTAGAATTTGGATGTGTTCCTACGCCTTCTATAACAATATCATATTGTTCAAAGTGACCTGATTTAAAGTGAACGATTGAGCCGTCAATATCATCGATTTCTTCATTAAATCGATATGGTATTTTATGTTTGTTCAGCATTTCCAAAATTGGCTGATTCATGTCGCTATCCATCAGTTTATTAATTTGTTCAGAGCGATGGATTAATGTGACATCTAAACCACGATGATATAAATTTTCAAGAATTTCTAAAGCAATATAACCCGCACCAACTATAAGTGCACGTTGTGCGTGATGGTTTTTAATATATTTGTCTATTTGGTCAGTATCTTCCATATTGCGAAGTGTAAAAACCATAGGACTATCGCTGTTGAGTTTGTTAGCATTTGCACCTGGGCTGAGAATCAATTTATCATACGCTGCTTCAAAGGTTTGATTTTTCAGTCGATCTCGGACAGTTACAATATTGCGTTGCGTATCGACGGCGACAACTTCATGGTATGTTTTAACATCAATGTTTTTATCTTCTTTAAATGAGCTTGGGGTAATAGGTAATAATTGATCTCGAGATGAAACGATTTGACCTAGATAATAGGGTAAGCCACAATTAGCAAAGCTCATATCACGATCTCGCTCAAATATTGTAATCTTACAGTCATTATCTAATCTTCTAATTTGACTTGCACAGGTAGCGCCACCAGCTACAGCACCTACTACAATCATTTTTTGCATGTCTTCATTCTCCTTAAATATAGTGTACTGAATGCATTATCCTTTATAGTTATATCCTAAATCAAAAAATTCATTTAAATAACGACCAATGCCATCGCTATTGTTGTCATGAGTAACGTGGTTTGCAACATGTTTTAATTCATCTAGTCCATTATCCATGGCAACACCAAATTTCGCATATTTAATCATTTCTAAATCATTATCTTCATCACCAAAAGCGATAATTCGAGATGTTGGCACATTCAAATAGTCTTTAACAACATCAATGCCACGTGCTTTACTTATACCCCGTTTTACTATTTCAATGACAGGGAATGGTGCACCCCAACGACGATGTTCAATATTTTCAGCATAAAAACGTGTTAACATTTGCTTAATGCGATTAATATGAATTTCCTCAGCTTCCACAAGTAGAGATGTTGGCGGTGTGTCAAGAGAATTTAATAGATTACCCGTTTTTATTTTAGGATTACCCATAGAAAAACCTTCGAATAATCGAGGATCTTCATTATTGATAAAAACATGATCTTGTACTTCGGCAATAATATTTGTTACGTTTGCTTGTTGTAGTACCTCGATGACACTTTTAGCGATGTCTAAATCTAAAACTTCATGAATTGTGTCAAATTGAGCATCTTTTGGATGATGTACGAAAGCACCATTGAAATTAACAATAGGTGTTTCTAAATTAAGTTCATGATAATAAATTTGACTTGCGCGATAGGGACGACCTGTCGCGATCATGATATGGTGTCCAGCCTTTTGCAATTCCGTTAAAATTTCCTTTGTATAAGGGCTGATTTCTTTATCATCTGTTAGTAATGTGCCGTCCAAATCGAGGCATATTAAATAAGGTTGCATATAGTTCTCCTCAAACATTTTTCATTTTATTAGTATCATAGCATTTTATTGGCGTTTTGTCGGATATTTGATATATTAGTATACAGACAAATATTGAGAGGTGATACTCGTGGAAGAAGCTTTAAAAGATAGTATCCTAGGTGCTCTTGAAATGGTAATCGACCCTGAATTAGGTATTGATATCGTGAATTTAGGTTTAGTATATAAAGTAGATGTAGATGAAGAAGGATTATGTACAGTTGAAATGACTTTAACATCGATGGGGTGTCCTTTAGGGCCACAGATTATTGATCAAATTAAAACCGTGTTAGCAGAAATTCCAGAAATCCAAGATACTGAAGTTAATATTGTATGGAATCCACCATGGAATAAAGACATGATGTCTCGCTATGCCAAGATTGCCCTTGGTGTGGGTTAATTGAGATATAAATTAAATAAAGAACACTAATTTCTTGATGTTATGAAGTTAGTGTTCTTTTTCTTTAAATACTAGTAAAACTGATATCAAACGCTACAAGCAAAAATTAAAACCAAAAAGTTGAGTGTAATAGTTGCGTAAAGGCAAAAGAGCGACTATAATATAGTTAAGGTCAAAGAAAGTCAAAGTCAAAATTTGGCCAACTCTGATAATGTAGGGGTGAAATAATTGGACATTAACCAAATGACACACGCAATTCAAGGTGCGTTACAACGTGCTGTTGAATTAAGTAAAACACATGAATTACAAAATATTGAAATAGAAGCTATTTTAAAAGGCGCATTAGAACAACCGGACAGTTTAATCAAAAGCATCTTAGAACGTGCAAATATCGATGTTGATAAGCTTGAAGCAGATTATGCTGAAAAGTTACAAAGCTATCCAAGTGTACAAGGTGACAATATACAATATGGTCAATATATTAGTGCAAAAGCCAATGAATTAATGACTAAATCTGAACATTATATGAAAGCATACGAAGATGACTATATCTCTATGGAACATCTACTCAGAGCCGCTATGGATATAGATACAATCATGCAACAAACAATAGAGAATAAACAAGATGTCATTAAAGAAATAATAAAAAAAATTAGAGGGGGAAATCACGTGACTTCTCAAAATCCTGAAGTAAATTATGAAGCATTAGAAAAATATGGTCGTGACCTTGTAGAAGAAGTTCGTCAAGGTAAAATGGATCCTGTTATTGGTAGAGATGAAGAAATTCGTAATACAATTCGAATTTTAAGTCGTAAAACTAAAAACAATCCGGTATTAATTGGTGAACCAGGGGTAGGTAAAACTGCTATTGTAGAAGGTCTTGCCCAACGAATAGTCAAAAAAGATGTACCTGAATCTTTGTTAGATAAAACGATTTTTGAGTTAGACTTAAGCGCATTAGTTGCAGGGGCAAAATATCGTGGTGAATTTGAAGAACGTCTTAAAGCTGTATTAAAAGAAGTAAAAGATTCAGATGGACGTATCATATTATTTATTGATGAGATTCATATGCTTGTTGGAGCTGGAAAAACAGATGGCGCCATGGATGCTGGTAACATGTTGAAACCAATGCTAGCTCGAGGCGAATTACACTGTATTGGTGCTACAACCTTAAATGAATATAGAGAATATATTGAGAAAGACTCAGCATTAGAACGTCGTTTCCAAAAAGTAGGCGTGAGCGAACCAGACGTAGAGGACACAATTTCTATTTTACGTGGTTTGAAAGAACGTTATGAAGTTTATCATGGTGTTAGAATCCAAGACCGTGCACTTGTAGCTGCAGCGGAATTGTCTGACCGTTATATTACAGATCGTTTCTTACCAGATAAAGCTATAGATTTAGTCGACCAAGCATGTGCAACAATTCGCACAGAGATGGGATCAAATCCGACTGAATTAGATCAAGTGAATCGCCGCGTTATGCAGTTAGAAATTGAAGAAAGTGCCTTAAAAAACGAATCTGATAACGCAAGTAAACAGCGATTGGAAGAATTACAAGAAGAATTATCAAATGAAAAAGAAAAACAAGCGTCATTACAATCACGTGTTGAACAAGAAAAAGAAAAAATTGCCAAAGTGCAAGAAAAACGTGCCGAATTAGATCGTAGTCGTCAAGCTTTAGAAGATGCACAAACTGAAGGTAATCTTGAAAAAGCTGCCGAATTACAATACGGTAAAATACCACAACTAGAAAAAGAATTACAAGAATTTGAAGATGCTTTCCAAGACGAACAAGGCGATAGCGAGCGCATGATTCGCGAGGTTGTGTCTGATGAAGAAATTGGCGATATAGTAAGTCAATGGACAGGTATACCGGTATCTAAATTAGTAGAAACAGAAAGAGAAAAATTATTAAGTTTAAGTGATATCTTGCATGAACGTGTTGTAGGTCAAGATAAAGCTGTTGATTTGGTATCAGATGCTGTTGTAAGAGCACGTGCAGGTATTAAAGATCCTAATAGACCAATTGGTAGTTTCCTTTTCTTAGGACCTACTGGTGTTGGTAAAACAGAATTAGCTAAATCACTAGCAGCATCATTATTCGACTCAGAAAAACATATGATTCGTATTGATATGAGTGAGTATATGGAGAAACATGCTGTATCTAGATTGATTGGTGCCCCTCCAGGCTATGTAGGACATGATGAAGGTGGACAATTAACAGAAGCGGTTAGACGTAATCCTTATTCAGTTATTTTATTAGATGAAGTTGAAAAAGCACATAGTGACGTCTTTAATGTGTTATTACAAATCTTAGATGAAGGTCGGTTAACTGATTCTAAAGGACGTAGCGTAGATTTTAAAAATACAATTATTATCATGACTAGTAATATTGGTTCCCAAATTCTTCTTGAAAATGTAAAAGACACAGGTAGCATTACTGAAGAAACTGAAAAAGCGGTTATGGATAGCTTGCATGCTTTCTTTAAACCAGAGATTTTAAACAGAATGGATGATATTGTATTATTTAAACCATTATCAGTTAGTGATATGAGTATGATTGTTGATAAAATCTTGACGCAATTAAACATTCGCTTAATGGATCAACGCATTTCAATCGAAGTATCAGATGCGGCTAAACAATGGTTAGGAGAAGAAGCATACGAGCCACAGTTTGGTGCTAGACCATTAAAACGATTTGTCCAACGGCAAATTGAAACACCTTTAGCACGTATGATGATTAAAGAACACATGCCGGAAGGTACAAACGTGTACGTTGATATCAATGACCAACAAGAATTAACATTCGATGTTCAACGACCAACAGATAAATAAAGAGTTAAATATTAAAGCCGAGAAAGTGAAAATTAAGTCACTTCCTCGACTTTTTTATTATAGATTTAGTTAGATGATTTGCTAGTTTTAAATAATAATGTATAAAAAAACGACAAAGTCCAGAACCTTGTCGACAATTGAGATATAACGGTATTATTTTTTTGAATGTTCTACTTCACGTGGTGCTTCATTCATAGAGCTAATAAGAATTACAAATAAAGTGAAAATAACTGCAATAATTACTGGTGTAATGAAATTTAGCGTACCACCACCATTTAAACTATTCAATACAAAATTAACCATTTGTAATAAAATTAAAGACCAAATCAATGTTACGAGGTGTCTCATGAATGTTTCTACCTCCACTCTTAATATATAATACTATTGTAGTCTATCATTGATTATTTGTATAGTGACAATCATATGATACTGTTGCATTTTTTGAATAAAATGATGTAATTTTCGATATAACGTGATAGCAATAATCGCATTTTGAATGATTTTAATATGATTTAAAAGGTATCTGCTTGAGTTTAATAGACACAAATGTTAAATTAATACCTGGTATTAAAAAATGAAGTAAGAGGGTGTCATCCATGAACGTGGGTATCAAAGGTTTTGGGACATACTATCCTGAAAAAGTAATCGACAATGCCTATTTTGAGCAATTCTTAGAAACATCAGATGAATGGATTTCTAAAATGACAGGTATTAAAGAAAGACGTTGGGCTAGAGAAGATCAAGACACATCTGATCTAGCATATGAAGCAAGTAAAAAAGCTATTGCAGACGCAGGTTTAGAACCGTCAGATATAGATATGATTATCGTAGCTACAGCTACGGGGGATATGCCTTTTCCATCTGTAGCAAATATACTGCAAGACAAACTAGAAACAGGTAAAATACCAACTATGGATCAATTAGCTGCTTGTTCTGGTTTTATGTATTCAATGATTACCGCAAAACAATATATACAATCAGGAGATTATCATAATATCTTAGTTGTAGGTGCTGATAAGCTATCAAAAATTACTGACTTAACAGATCGTTCAACAGCTGTATTATTTGGAGATGGTGCCGGTGCTGCCGTTATTGGTGAAGTTTCTGAAGGTAGAGGCATTATCAGTTATGAAATGGGTTCAGATGGTAGCGGTGGAAAATACTTATACCTAAACCAAGAAAATGGTAAATTAGTAATGAATGGTCGTGAAGTATTTAAGTTTGCGGTTAGAATTATGGGTGAAGCGTCAAAACGTGTGGTTGAAAAAGCAGGATTAAAATCTGAAGATATTGACATGTTTGTGCCACACCAAGCAAATATTAGAATTATGGAATCAGCACGAGAACGTCTAGGTCTCGATAAAGATAAAATGAGTGTATCTGTTAATCGATTTGGTAATACTTCCGCAGCTTCCATACCTCTTAGTATTAATCAAGAATTAGAAAATGGCAGAATTAAAGACGATGATACATTAGTATTAGTTGGTTTCGGTGGCGGTCTAACTTGGGGCGCTATGGTTATCAAATGGGGAAAATAGGAGGAAAAAATGTATGAGTGAGAAAAATAGAGTGGTCATCACTGGTATAGGTGCACTATCTCCAATTGGTAATGATGCACATACTTCTTGGAATAATGCACTTAAAGGGGTAAACGGTATCGATGAAATTACTCGAATTAATACCGACCCGTATAACGTGAAATTGGCTGGAGAATTAAAAGATTTTAATATAGAAGACTACTTAGATCGCAAAGAAGCGCGTCGAATGGATCGCTTCACCCAATATGCAGTTGTAGCAGCACGTCAAGCATTGGAAGATGCACAATATGAAATTAACGATGATAATGCGGCGCGTATTGGCGTATGGATTGGTTCTGGTATCGGTGGTATGGAAACGTTTGAATATGCGCATAATCAATTATTAGAAAAAGGGCCTAGACGTGTAAGCCCATTTTTCGTACCGATGCTAATTCCGGATATGGCTACTGGACAAGTTTCGATTGATACTGGTGCAAAAGGTCCTAACGGTTCAACAGTGACCGCATGTGCTACAGGTACAAACTCAATTGGTGAAGCATTCAAAATTATCCAACGTGGTGATGCAGATGCAATGATTACTGGTGGTACAGAAGCGCCAATAACTGACATGGCAATTGCAGGATTTAGCGCTAGCCGCGCATTATCAACAAATAATGACAGAGAGACTGCTTGCCGACCTTTCCAAGAAGGGCGCGATGGTTTTGTCATGGGTGAAGGTGCAGGCATTCTGTTTATTGAATCATTAGAATCTGCACAAGCGCGTGGCGCAAATATTTATGCAGAAATTGTAGGTTACGGAACAACTGGCGATGCTTACCATATTACTGCGCCAGCACCTCAAGGTGAAGGTGGATCAAGAGCAATGCAAGCTGCATTAGATGATGCAGGTATTGAAGCAAAAGATGTTCAATATTTAAATGCACATGGTACAAGTACGCCAGTAGGTGATTTGTTTGAAGTTCAGGCAATTAAAAATACCTTTGGTAACGCTGTGAACAACTTGAAAGTAAGTTCAACTAAGTCAATGACTGGACACTTATTAGGTGCTACGGGTGGCATTGAGGCAATATTCTCAGCGTTGTCTATTAGAGACTCTAAAGTTGCACCAACAATTCATGCAATGACACCTGACCCTGAATGTGATTTAGATTTTGTACCAAATGAAGCACAAGATTTAGAAATTACGCATGCTATGAGTAATAGCCTTGGATTTGGTGGCCATAATGCTGTACTTGTATTTAAAAAATTCGAAGCATAAAAATTAAAATAAAAAGCTTTCTTGTTATGAGATAATAGCAAGAAAGCTTTTTATAGTAATAACGATATAATGATTGAAATAATAATATAAATAAGGGAAATGATTAACAGAGGGACGAGCCAATCAAATATTGGGTAGTCTTCTTTTTTTACGTGCTGTGGATTGAAAAATTCATCATCTTCAATCATTGTACGCTTTTTCTTCGAAGATAATTGATATTTTAGTCTTCTAAATCCAAAACTTGTTGCATCAAAAATGCCTTCTTGAATGATTAAGAGAAGAAATAGCGTGATAAAACATATGGTAGCAATGATGAATAAATTATTTAAA
Source organism: Staphylococcus sp. HMSC62D11 (assembly GCF_001839145.1). Lineage (NCBI taxonomy): Bacteria > Bacillati > Bacillota > Bacilli > Caryophanales > Staphylococcaceae > Staphylococcus > Staphylococcus sp. HMSC62D11. The sequence continues at coordinate 424,071 of NZ_KV840197.1, forward strand.
TAATTGATTAGTGTGTGCTGACGACATAACCAGACAATGAATGAAATTAAAGGAATAAGTAATAGTCCCATTCCAAAAGTGTATTTTTGTTTCATCTTTTCACTCCGCTTTCGTATGTTATATCAGTTTACCGCACTTATTCACAAAAATAAATACATAATCCATATTTAGAAAAGCTAACGTTATTTAAAGTTACCAGTTAAAAGATTTTCTTAATAAATTGTGAAACTATATTGCAATTATATGAAAAAAGTATATATAATGTTATTAAATATTTCTGAATATTTTGAAGGGAATGTTAATTTCGACAATTAATTAGGGGGGATTAGATGTCAAAGTATGTATTAAAACGATTAATGTATATGTTTATTTCGCTCTTTATTATTATCACGATTACCTTTTTCTTAATGAAATTAATGCCGGGTTCACCATTTAATGATGCTAAATTAAATGCTGAACAGAAGGCGATTTTAAATGAAAAATATGGTTTGAATGATCCAGTAGCGGTGCAATATTTACATTATTTAAAAAATGTTGTTACTGGCGATTTTGGCTATTCATTTCAATATCATAATCAGCCTGTATGGGATTTAATAGGGCCACGATTAATTCCATCCATGGAAATGGGGATAACAGCTATGATTATTGGTGTACTGTTAGGTCTTATTTTAGGTGTAGCCGCAGCAACAAAGCAAAATACATGGGTTGATTACACAACAACAGTTATTTCTGTTATTGCAGTATCAGTTCCTTCTTTTGTGCTGGCTGTATTACTTCAATACGTTTTTGCAGTTAGATTGCGGTGGTTTCCAGTTGCAGGCTGGGAAGGATTTTCAACAGCGGTATTACCGTCTCTTGCATTATCTGCGAGTGTGATGGCAACAGTAGCGCGCTATATTAGAGCAGAAATGATTGAAGTATTAAGCTCAGATTACATATTGTTAGCGCGAGCAAAAGGTAATTCATCTATGCGTGTGCTTTTCGGACATGCATTACGCAATGCTTTAATACCGATTATCACGATTATTGTGCCAATGTTAGCTGGGATTTTAACTGGCACACTTACAATAGAAAATATTTTTGGGGTACCTGGATTAGGGGATCAATTTGTTAGGTCTATAACTACAAATGATTTCTCAGTTATTATGGCCACTACTATTCTATTTAGTACACTATTTATAGTATCAATATTTATTGTGGATATTTTATATGGAATGATAGACCCACGAATTCGTGTTCAAGGGGGTAAAAAACAATGACACAAAATATAGACAAGTCACTTGATGATCAATCTAATGCTGCTATGACGCATACGTCAGAAGGTATTATGGCCACTGATTTTGTTATGCGTGACATCGACTTGAACAAAGAACCCGAAATGCAACGCGAGAGTAAGAATTTTTGGCAAGATGCATGGGCACAGCTTAAGCGTAATAAACTTGCGATTGTAGGAATGATTGGGCTGATTCTCATTGTTATACTTGCGTTTATTGGACCGATGTTAAGTCATCATGATTATGCGGAACAAGATGTTAATCGCCGTAATCTACCAGCTAAAATTCCAGTGATAGATAAAGTATCTTTTTTACCATTTGATGGCACAGGTTCTGACGGGTCAAATGCATATGGTAAGGCAAAAGTGAACGAAAACTTTTGGTTTGGTACAGACCAACTCGGTCGTGATTTATGGACCCGCACATGGAAGGGTGCCCAAATTTCCTTGTTTATTGGGATTGTCGCTGCTATTTTAGATATTTTCATAGGCGTTGTATATGGTGCCATTTCGGGATTTTTTGGCGGTAGAGTGGATAATGTTATGCAACGTATTCTTGAAATTGTTGCTTCTATTCCTAATTTAATCGTAGTTATTTTGTTTGTATTGATTTTTGAGCCTTCTATTTGGACGATTATTTTAGCAATGTCGATTACAGGATGGCTAGGCATGAGTAGGGTTGTGCGAGGAGAATTTTTAAAATTAAAAAATCAAGAATTTGTGATGGCTTCAAGAACACTTGGTGCTTCAAAATTCAACTTAATATTCAAACATATTTTGCCTAATACATTAGGAGCTATTGTTGTTACATCAATGTTTACAGTTCCTAGTGCTATTTTCTTTGAAGCATTTTTAAGCTTTATAGGAATTGGAGTGCCTGCCCCACAAACGTCACTAGGTTCACTAGTCAATGATGGTCGTGCGATGTTGCTCATACATCCACATGAATTATTCATACCAGCCACAGTACTGAGTTTATTGATTTTATTCTTCTATTTATTCAGCGATGGATTACGTGATGCATTTGATCCTAAAATGCGTAAATAAAGGAGGCATATGAGATGTCAGAAAGAGTACTAGAAGTGAATGATTTGCATGTTTCCTTTGATATTAACGCTGGGGAAGTGCAAGCCGTTAGAGGTGTAGATTTCTATTTGAATAAGGGCGAAACTTTAGCCATCGTAGGTGAATCAGGTTCTGGAAAATCTGTGACTACAAAAGCAATTACGAAATTGTTCCAAGGGGATGCCGGAAGAATTAAACAGGGCGAAATTATTTTCTTAGGGGAAGATTTAGCACAAAAGTCAGAAAATGAGTTGATAAAATTACGAGGCAAAGATATTTCGATGATTTTTCAAGATCCAATGACATCACTGAACCCTACAATGCAAATAGGCAAACAAGTCATGGAACCACTAATTAAGCATAAGCATTTTAGTAAATCGCAGGCAAAGAAACGCGCGCTAGAAATACTCAATTTAGTTGGATTACCAAATGCAGAAAAAAGATTTAAAGCATATCCTCATCAATTTTCAGGTGGACAACGACAAAGAATTGTTATAGCTACCGCTTTAGCATGTGAGCCTAAAGTATTAATTGCCGACGAACCAACAACGGCTTTAGACGTAACAATGCAGGCTCAAATTTTAGATTTAATGAAAAAGTTACAACAGAAAATTAATACGTCAATTATATTTATTACTCATGATTTAGGTGTTGTAGCAAATATTGCTGATAGAGTTGCCGTGATGTATGGTGGTCAAATGATTGAAACTGGGGATGTGGATGAAATATTTTATGATCCTAAACATCCTTATACATGGGGGTTGTTGTCATCAATGCCAGATTTAGATACTAAAAATGATACACCATTGGTTGCAATTCCAGGAACTCCACCCGACTTATTAAATCCACCACAAGGCGATGCGTTTGCGCGTCGTAGTCAATATGCATTAGATGTTGATTTCAAAGCCGAACCACCATGGTTTAAAATTTCTCCTACGCATTTTGTGAAATCGTGGTTGTTAGATGAGCGCGCGCCTAAAGTTGAACCACCAGAAATGGTTCAGAAAAGGGCTCATAACATGCCTAATAATTACGACAAGCCACTAAAAGTAGAAAGGGTGTCGTTTAATGAAAAATAAAGATATTTTACTAGAAGTTAAACACCTTAAACAATATTTCAATGAGGGTAAACGAAATGAAGTAAGAGCCATAGAAGATATTTCATTTAATATTTATAAGGGTGAGACATTAGGGCTTGTTGGAGAATCAGGTTGTGGTAAATCAACGACTGGAAAAGCAATTATTAAATTAAATGAAATTACCAGTGGTGAAATTATGTATGATGGCGTAGATATTCAAAAAATAAAAAATAGAAAAGACTCACTACGATTCAATAAGAAAATTCAAATGATTTTTCAAGATCCATATGCATCATTAAACCCACGTTTAAAAGTTATGGATATCGTAGCAGAAGGCATAGATATTCATAAAATGGCAGTAAATAAACGTGATCGCAAGAAACGTGTCTATGATTTGCTTGAAACGGTAGGGTTAAGTAAAGAACATGCGAACAGATATCCACATGAATTCTCTGGTGGTCAACGTCAACGTATCGGCATTGCTCGTGCATTAGCAGTAGAACCAGAATTTATTATTGCCGATGAACCAATATCAGCACTGGACGTATCTATTCAAGCACAAGTCGTAAATTTAATGCTGAAGTTACAACAAGAACGAGGTATTACATTTTTATTTATTGCACATGATTTATCGATGGTTAAATATATTTCAGATCGTATTGCTGTCATGTATTTTGGGAAAATAGTTGAATTAGGACCTTCTGAAGAGATATATCATCATCCACTACACGATTACACAAAATCTTTACTTTCAGCTGTTCCTCAACCTGATCCGGAAAGTGAAAGAACAAGAGAACGTGTTGCTTATATCGCTGATGATAACCTTGATAATGATAGAACATTAATGGAAATACGGCCAGAACATTATGTTTTTGTGACAAATGAAGAAGCAGAACAGCTCAAGACACAGTCAATGGTTAGTCATACTTAAATTTAGGGGAAGGGGGAATAAGAACATGAAAAAGTTGATGTCGATACTTGCATTTTTCTTAGTTACAAGCACTGCACTTACTGGGTGTGGCAATAAAGAAAGTTTATATTCCGACAAAGGAAATGTGTTTAGAAAAGTTTTAACTCAAGATATGTCTTCACTAGATACAGGATTAATTACAGAAGAAATATCATTTGAAGTTACAGCGCAAGCCTTTGAAGGATTATATGTACTTGGACGTGGAGACAAAGCAGAATTAGGGGTAGCCCAAGATTTTCCTAAAAAATCAAACGGCGGAAAGACATTGACAGTTAAGTTGAAAAAAGATGCGAAATGGTCAAATGGAGATCCTGTCACGGCGCAAGATTTTGTTTATGCTTGGAGAAAGGTAGTTAATCCTAAAACAGGGTCAGAATTTGCGTATATTATGAATGATATCAAAAATGCGTCACAGATTAATACAGGAAAAAAGCCAGTTAAAGACTTAGGGATTAAAGCTTTAGATAGTCATACTTTAAAGATAGATTTAGAAAAACCAATTCCATATATTAACCAATTATTAGCTTTAAACACATTCGATCCACAAAATGAAAAAATTGCCAAAAAATATGGTGAAAGTTATGGAACAAAAGCTAACAAAGCAGTTTATAACGGACCTTTTAAAGTTGATCAATGGAAACCAGAAGATAAAATAATGTTGTCAAAAAATGATAAATATTGGGATAGAGATAAGGTTAAACTAGATAAAGTAAATTATAAAGTACTTAAGGATCAACAGGCTGGTGCTTCCTTATACGATACGGGTTCAATAGATGATACAACGATTACTGCTGATCAAGTTAATAAATATAAAAAATCAAGTGGTTTAAAATATCGTTTAACTTCAGGCACCTTTTTTATTAAAATGAATGAAAAAGAATTTCCAGCTTTTAAAAATAAAAATTTAAGGTTGGCTATCGCACAATCTATTAATAAACAAGGCTTTGTAGATTCAGTTAAAAACAACGGTTCTACACCTGCTAATACTTTTACTGCTAAAGGCGTTGCAAAATCCCCAAACAATAAAGATTTTGCAAGTACTATAGATTCAGAATTAAAATATAATCCAAAATCTGCTAAGTCACATTGGGATAAAGCTAAAAATGAATTAGGAAAAAATCAAATTGCTTTTTCAATGAACACAGAGGATACACCAGATGCTAAAATAGCAGCTGAATATATAAAATCACAAGTTGAAAAAAACTTGCCAGGTGTAACACTAAAAATAAAACAATTGCCATTTAAGCAAAGAGTAAATTTAGAATTAACTGAGAATTTCCAAGCATCATTAGGTGGTTGGTCTGCAGATTATCCCGATCCAACCGCATATTTAGAAATTATGACGACAGGAAACGCACAAAACAATACAGACTGGGGTAATAAAAAATATGATAGTTTGATAAAATCGGCTAAAGGTGATTTATTGCAGAAAACAAATGAAAGATATCAAGCAATGAAGCAAGCAGAAGAATTATTGTTAGATGATGCGCCAGTAGCACCAATATATCAAAAAGGAGAAGCACACTTGATGAATCCTCAAGTGAAAAACTTTTACTTCCACAAAGTTGGCCCAAACTATTCATTAAAACAAGTATATATTGATAAATCGATTGATAGAGAAACAGGTAAGAAGAAATAAATAATAGTTACCTATCATTACCTATAAATTGAAGTTCTACTAGGAAAAGTTGTGAAATTAATATGATAAAGGCGAGAATAGTCCTAATGACTAAATTATCGCCTTTTTCATATTAATTACATTATTAGCTGTAATGCCAGCTTTTAAAAGGCTATTATATCTTATTTGTTCTTTGTTATAAATTTCACTTGCTAATTCAACAAATAACTTATTTGGTGGCTGCATGTACGATGTAATTTAAATCTGATTTATGATTTTTAAATGTGATAAACATGCGTTTAAACATAGAGCGATTGTCTTTTTTTAGTGCATTTTTAATTATTTTAATTGTACCAAATATACCTTCGTCATAAATCATACCTTTTGGTGTCATTAATGTCATAGGTCCATAGTGATTATGTACGCTACTAAATCCAGCTTCTTTGTAAAGTTGTGTCCAATGCTCTGGTGTAAGCGGTGTTACATTGACATTGATTGCAGACGATAGGTGTTGAATTACTTCTTTTTCCTTATCATCATTCATAACAGCAACATCTTGAGTAAGTAATATACCTCCTGGTTTTAGCACTCGAAAGTATTCTGCTACTGCTTGTTGTTTTGCTTTCATTGGTAACATGGTAAGCATCGCTTCATTTAAAACAATATCGAATTGATTATCTTCGAAAGGAAGGCGGATAGCATTTGCTTGCTGTAGCTGTATGAGATGTTCTAAATGAGCTTTTTTAACATTTAAACGACCTTTATCAAGTGCTTTTTTATTTAAATCTACGGCTGTAATGTGGCATTGATATGTTTTGGCTAAATAAATGGAGGTCGTACACATATTACAAGCTACTTCTAACACTTGTTTTTTATAACTAAATTGTCCTTGAGTAATTAACCAGTCTGTTGCTTTTTTACCTCCGGGGCGTAAGCGTGTTTTACCTAATTTTGCTAAAAAAGTGTGTCCAGGTTCTTTTGACATGATGTATAGCCAGCTCCTTAATGATAATTACTATTAATCAAATTTTATCACGTTAATTTGATAAAGGTTATGGCTATTTAATGAAAAATAAAAGGGAGAGAGACTACGAATTCATAATGAATTCGTAGTCTCTCTCCGGCAAGATTGTTTTCAAGTACTTTGAAGCGGGTACATTATATTTAGTTATTAACGTTTACGTCCCAATCCCATAGCTTTTTCCATCTTTTTCAATGTTTTCATTGACGCTTTTTGTGCTTTATCGCGGCCTTTATCTAAAATAATATCTAGTTCTTCAGATTGATAAAATGCATTATATTTTTCTTGGAAAGTAGTAAGAAAATCTTTGACAATTTCCGCTAAGTCAGATTTTAATTTGCCATAACCTTCACCTTCATATTTCTGTTCAATATCTTGAATAGATTCATCTGTAAGACTGGAATATATAGATAAAAGATTAGAAATACCAGGTTTATTATCACGATCAAATTTGATAATACCATCAGAGTCGGTAACTGCACTTTTGATTTTTTTAGCAGCAATATGAGGTTCATCTAATAATGAAATAAAGTTTTTTTGATTATCATCACTTTTGCTCATCTTTTTAGTTGGTTCTTGAAGACTCATTACTCGTCCACCTATTTTAGGCATGCGAATTTCAGGTTTAGTTAACACATCATTATAGCGACTGTTAAATCGTTCAACTAAATTACGCGTTAATTCCATATGTTGTTTTTGATCTTCACCAACAGGAACAATGTTTGTATTATATAAAACAATGTCTGCTGCCATCAATGGAGGATAAGTTAGTAAGCCGGCTGGTATACCATCTGTGCGCTTTTGCGCTTTATCTTTGTATTGAGTCATTCGCTCTAATTCACCTACAGATGCAATTGTAGTTAGCATCCAACCTGCTTGGACGTGTGCAGGTACTTCAGATTGAATGAATAGCGTTGATTTGTCTGGGTCAATACCTGAAGCTAAGTAAATCGCAGCTAATTGTTTAATTTGTTTACGTAACTTTAAACGATCCTGAGGGACTGTTATTGCATGTTGATCAACGATACAAAAAAAACAGTCATAGTCATCTTGAACTTCTACAAATTGCTTTAAGGCTCCAATGTAGTTACCTAATGTTGGTATACCACTTGGTTGGATTCCAGAAAATAAAGTTTCCATATGTATGCCTACTTTCTAAAATAATAATTTCGTTTTTAACTATTATAACAGTATTTCTTTAAAATGAAAGTTATGTTAAACTATGTACGTACCTGATTTATAAGACGTTTCGGCATATTGAAAGAATTTAAAGATTTCTCAGAAAAATGAGGATTTTCTCATTTAATTTTAATGTTAGATGTCTATAATAAGTATTGTAAGATTAAGAGAGATAAAAAAGTGCAATATCTTAATCATTAAATTATAAAATCAATGAATAATATTCATTCTATAGGAGAGTGAGATGTATGGTAACATTATTTACTTCACCAAGTTGCACATCTTGCCGTAAAGCGAAAGCATGGTTACAAGAACATGACATTCCATATACGGAGCGTAATATTTTTTCTGAACATTTAACAATTGATGAAATTAAACAAATTTTAAAAATGACTGAAGATGGAACAGACGAAATTATTTCTACTCGTTCAAAAACATACCAAAAATTGAATGTAGATATCGATTCTTTACCATTACAAGATTTATATTCTATTATTCAAGATAATCCTGGATTGTTACGTCGCCCAATTATTTTAGATGACAAACGATTACAAGTGGGTTATAACGAAGATGAAATTAGACGTTTCTTACCAAGAAAAGTTCGTACTTTCCAATTGAAAGAAGCTCAACGTTTAGTAGATTAATATTTAAACGGTCTTAACTTATCAAAGTGTTAATTATGATATTTTAAATGTACAACAGCGCTGCGTGACGTAGTGCTGTTTTTTGTACTTAAATTAGGGAATGTGTTATTATAGGGAATCGATAGTGAGGCTTTGATCATTCAGAACAAATCAATTGTATTTTTACAGACGTTTTAATACAATATGATTACGATTCATCGACTGTAAGGAGTGAGATGATATGAGAATAGAACGCGTAGATGAAACAACTGTTAAATTGTTTATAACTTATAGTGATATTGAGGCTAGAGGTTTTAGTCGTGAAGATTTATGGACAAACCGTAAACGCGGAGAAGAATTCTTTTGGTCAATGATGGATGAAATTAATCAAGAAGAAGAATTTGTGGTCGAAGGTCCATTGTGGATTCAAGTGCATGCATTTGAAAAAGGTGTAGAAGTACTTATTTCAAAATCTAAAAATGATGAAGCCATGGATGAAGCTATGAACATGTCTGACGATGATGCAAATGATCAATTTGACCAGCAGTTAAATGAATTACTTGCAGCTAGTGCGTTAGATAAAGACCAAAAAGCAGACGATATGTTTGAACAAAGTGCCAATAATAAATCTACTAATAAATCAGATACGGTCCAAAGTCAACGTGCCAATATGAGAACAATTATTGTTAAATTTGATGATTTGGAACATGTGATTGATTATGCTTATCATCATAATCAAGCGACTGACTCATATGAAGACTTGCTTTATATGCTTGATTCTAATTACTATTATGCAGTTCACTTCGATGAGAAGGTTGAACAAGAAGACATCAATGATTTTTATAGTCAATTATTAGAATATGCTTATCCTACTGATAAGACTGAAGTATATTTAGATGATTATGGAAAAATTATTATGAGTTACAATGTAACTGCTCAAGTACGTCGTTATTTTCCAGATACAGCTGAATAATGAGTTGTTATAAGTTACCAAGATACGTTAGCGTGTCTTGGTTTTTTTGTTGAAGTAATTTGAAGATAATGTACGTTTAATATTTATGAGGTGTTGACATTTGTTAAGTGCATTTAATAACAAAAGACAACTGATAAAGGCAGTAGACGCAATGAATTCCGAGCATTATTACTGTCCCAGCTGTAGGGAGTTAGTGATTTTAAAGAGAGGTTATAAAGTCAAGGCACATTTTGCCCATCGTTCCCACAGTTTATGTATACATGCTAAAGGAGAATCACAATTACATTATCAAATGAAATATCACATTGCTCAATCATATCTTTTGCATGGACAGAAGGTAGAAATAGAACCTTTTTTAACTGATATTCAGCAATACCCTGATCTTTTAATAAATGACAAATTTGTTATTGAATTACAACTTTCTACAATTCCATTTAATATCATAAAGCAGCGTACAAAAGGATTAATGTCTGTAGGAAAGCATGTAATTTGGTTGCTTCAAGGTCTACAATTTAGCCGAAATCAATTGACTCTAACACAGTTTCAAAGTAGTTTTATCCATCCAGAACAGCGCACACTTTATGAATGGGATGATAGAGAAAAGTCATTTTATTGTTATCATCACATTCAACATCTTGGAGGCAAGCGCTTTAGTGCAAGGAAAACACAGACTTCTCCACTTAATATATTAAAGTTACAATCACCATGCCCGTCAGTTTCCTTTAAATTAGCTAATCATCATATAAAATATTATATTCAACAATGTCGAAGACAAAATTCAGTTTTAGAACCAACTTTAAGTGCAATATATCAATTACGACTATCAGATGATCAAGCTACTCAATTTTTAGGTTATATTTTTCCCAATCAAATTTATATCAATTCTCATCCAATCGCATGGCAAGCACAGTTATTGTTGTATTTAGCACATAAAATTAACTTTAATTCCTTTAAATCAAGCGTTAAATTTAGGAATTTACTTTTTTCGAATGCAACAGAGGAAGATATTTTAAACATGTTAATTACACAATATAAACAAACATTTGATTCGATGTTTAAACGTGCAAAATAAGCTAGAACGTGAGAAAATTAGAAATATCACATTCACAAGGAGGTATATATAATGAGTCAACAACTAACTCGCGAAGAACAAGAACAACAATATCCTCAATATACTTGGGATTTAACTACTATTTTTGAAAGTGATGAAGCGTTCGAACAAGCGTTTAAATCAGTTGAAAATAAAATTGGAGAAGAGCAACGATATCAAGGACATCTTGGTGATAATGCACAAACATTATATGAGGCTTTGGCCTTTGAAGATGAACTAGGAAGTCAACTTGAAAAAGTATATGTTTATGCCCATTTAAAACAGGACCAAGATACTGCCAATGATAAATATACTGGTTTCGAGTCACGTGCGCATCAATTAATTATTAAGTTTAGCTCAGCTTGGAGCTTTTTAATTCCTGAAATTTTACAAATTGATGAAGTTAAACTTCAAACGTTCATCGATGAAAATGATAATTTAAAGCGATACGCGTTTGATTTAAAATTAATCAATGAAAAGCGTGAACATATTTTAGATGCAGATACGGAAAAATTATTAACTGAAGCTCAAGATGCATTATCAACACCGTCAAATGTCTATGGTATGTTTTCAAATGCAGATTTGGAATTTGAAGATGCAATTGATAAAGATGGTAATACACACCCATTAACACAAGGTACATTTATTAAATATCTAGAGTCAGATGACCGGAAGTTGCGTGAATCAGCATATAAAAATGTCTATAAAGCATATGGTTCTCATAATAATATGTTAGGCGCAACATTAGCTGGTGAAGTGAAAAAGAATGTATTTAATGCAAGAACGCATCATTATAAATCTGCACGTCAACGTGCATTAAGTAACAATCATATTCCAGAAGAAGTCTATGACAATTTAGTGGATACAGTTCACAAATATTTACCGTTATTACACAGATACACTAAATTACGTCAAGAATTACTAGGTTTAGATGACTTGAAAATGTACGACTTATATACACCATTAGTAAAAGATATTAAATTTGAAATGCCTTATGAAGAAGCGAAATCATGGATGCTTAAAGCACTAGAACCTATGGGCGAAGAATATTTAAATGTCGTCAAAGAAGGCTTAGAAAATCGTTGGGTAGACGTATATGAAAATAAAGGTAAACGTTCAGGTGGCTACTCTTCAGGTGCGCATTTGACGAATCCGTTTATTTTATTAAACTGGTCTGATACTATATCGGATTTGTATACATTAATTCATGAATTTGGACATTCAGCTCATAGTTATTTTAGTCGACAAAATCAACCTTCAAATGCGAGTGATTACTCAATATTTGTGGCAGAAGTTGCTTCTACATGTAATGAAGCGCTTTTAAGTGATTATATGGATAAGCATCTTGATGACGAACGTCGTTTACTATTATTAAACCAAGAGTTAGAACGTTTTAGAGCAACATTATTCCGTCAAACGATGTTTGCAGAATTTGAACACAAGATTCATCAAATTGAAGAAGCGGGAGAACCATTGACACCTACTCGCATGAACGAAGAATATGCAGCTTTAAATAAACAATATTTTGGAGAAACTGTGGAAACAGATGAAGATATCAGTAAAGAATGGTCTAGAATTCCACATTTCTATATGAATTATTATGTTTATCAATATGCAACAGGTTATAGTGCCGCTCAAAGTTTAAGTCATCAAATATTGACAGAAGGTAAACCGGCCGTAGAACGCTATATCAATGAATTCTTGAAAAAAGGTAGTTCAAATTATCCAATTGAAATATTGAAAAATGCCGGTGTTGACATGACTTCACCAAAACCAATCGAACAAGCATGTGAAGTATTTGAACAAAAATTAGATGCATTTGAAAAATTAATAAAAGCATAGGCTGTGGTGAATGTTCGTATTGGTCACGCTTACAATTTGTCAAGTTTGTGACAAATTGAATGAAACAAGAATTTCTTATTGAAACACCTTGTTGTGCGTGTTATATTATGAACATGAAATTAATCACATAACAAACATACCCCTTTGTTTGAAGTGAAAAATTTCTCCCATCCCCTTTGTTTAGCGTCGTGTAATCAGACACGGCGTTTTTTTATACCCAAAAACAAAACATTCAAACGAGACACAAAAAATCAAACAAAGCAACCAAAAACACAAACAAAAAACGAACAGGGCCCCAGCACAAAGAAATTCCGTAAGA
>NZ_KV840198.1:0-1131 GCF_001839145.1 Staphylococcus sp. HMSC62D11
AATATGAACCGAAAGTAACACCAGTCACAAAAGATTTTGGTACACCAACAACAGCGGATGACGTAACCAAAGCAGTAACAGTACCAGATTACCCAAGTTCAAAAGGCACACCAACAGTAACAGTAGACAATCCAAGTACATTACCGAATGGTCAAACGCCTGGAACGTTTACAGTACCAGCAACGGTGACATACCCAGATGGCACAAAAGATCATGTGGATGTACCGGTAACAGTGAAAGAACAACCAGACAAAGATAAATACGAACCAAAAGTAACACCAGTCACAAAAGACTTTGGTACACCGACAACAGCGGATGAAGTCAAAAAAGCAGTAACCGTGCCAGATTATCCAAGTTCAAAAGGAACGCCAATAGTAACAGTAGATAATCCAAGTACATTACCGAACGGTAGAACACCAGGAGAATACACAGTACCAGTAACAGTGACATATCCAGATGGTACAAAAGATCACGTAAATGTACCAGTTAAAGTTGGTGATCCAGATAGCGGAAAATATGAACCGAAAGTAACACCAATCACAAAAGACTTTGGTACACCAACAACAGCAGATGATGTAACCAAAGCAGTGACTGTTCCGGATTATCCAAGCTCAAAAGGCACACCAACAGTAACAGTAGATAATCCAAGTACATTACCGAATGGTCAAACGCCTGGCACATATACAGTACCAGCAACGGTGACATACCCAGATGGATCAAAAGATCATGTGAATGTACCGGTAACAGTGAAAGAACAACCAGACAAGGATAAATACGAACCAAAAGTAACACCGGTCACAAAAGACTTTGGCACACCAACAACAGCAGATGATGTAACCAAAGCAGTGACTGTTCCGGATTATCCAAGCTCAAAAGGCACACCAACAGTAACAGTAGATAATCCAAGTACATTACCGAATGGTCAAACACCGGGCACATACACAGTACCAGTAACAGTGACATACCCAGATGGTACAAAAGACCATGTGGATGTACCAGTAACAGTAAAAGAACAACCAGACAAAGATAAATATGAACCATCTACTAAGGCAATTACTAAACCATTTGGTACGCCAACGACAGCAGACGAAGTTAAAAAAGCAGTGACAGTACCAAATTATCCAAGTGATA
>NZ_KV840199.1:0-56663 GCF_001839145.1 Staphylococcus sp. HMSC62D11
AAGTATTGAATAAAAAGAAGCGCTCAGATGAGTTAAATTCAATTCATCTGAGCGCTATTTTTCTGAGATTTATGTCCCAGACCCTTTCTGACATTTATATCCCAGACCCCTTTGTTAAATTTTGATTATTTTTACTTGTTACCATTAAAAAACCGAGCTCAATGGCTCGGTATAAAAATGTCAGATTTATTTTTTAAATTGATTCTAAGTATTTTTGTCCTTTTTCTTTGTCGTAAACATTTTCCCATTTTGCAATAACTACTGTTGATAATGCATTACCACAAACATTGACACATGTACGTACCATATCAAGAATACGGTCAACACCAATGATTAGTGCTAGTCCTGCTGCCGGTATATTCATCGCACCTAACGTTGTTAATAGTACAACGATGGACGTACCAGGAACAGCCGCCATACCTTTAGATGTTACCATTAATGTCACCATCAACATAATTTGTTGGGACAATGTAAGATGATGGCCATACATTTGCGCCACAAATAATGCGGCAATCGATTGATACAATGCTGAACCATCTAAGTTAAAGGTATATCCAATAGGTATAACAAAAGATACAATATCTTTTGGTGAACCAAATTCTTCCATTTTCTTCATCATACTAGGCAATACTGCCTCAGAACTAGATGTTGAAAAGGCTAATAAAAGTTCACTTTTCAGTATTTTAATAATAGATAAAATACTAACTCCGCACATTTTAGCTACAATACCTAAAACAACAAGTATAAAGAATACCATTGCAAATACTACTAATAATACTAATTTCAATAAAGGTAAAAGTGCTGATGCACCAAATGTAATAATTGTTGTACAAATAAAGGCAAATACACCTAATGGTGCTAATTTTAAGATTTTATTAATCATCCAGAATACAGCATCTAGTGTCCCACTTAAGAATGCCTTAACAGGTTCACCCTTTTCTCCGATTGCTGCCAATGCTAAACCAAAGAATACAGCAAAGAAGATAATCGGTAATAATTCACCTTTTGTTAAAGCTTCGAAAAAGTTAGTAGGTACAATATTTACAATTGTATCAATGAAATGATTACCATATGTAGAATGTTCAGCTGCTTGTGCTGTTGTTTGATATTTTGAGATATCGCCAGAAGGTAATTTAGAACGATCTAATCCTTGACCTGGTTTAAACAAGTTTGCAAGGATAATACCTAATGCAATTGCGATTGTTGTTATAATTTCAAAATAAAGAATTGTCTTCCAACCATATCGTCCAACTGTTTTAGACTCACCTACACCAGAAATGGATAAAGCAAGCGAACAGAACACCACTGGAATTACAATCATTTTTATGAGATTAAGAAATACATCTCCAAATGGTTTAATGTAATTCGCAACTTGGTCTTGTCCATAAAGTAAAAGTCCGACGATAACCCCTAATACTAATGCAATTAATACTTGCATTGGTAAACTTATTTTTCTCTTGAATAGAGCCATACTGCAACCCCCTCATCTGACATCGCTTCATTATATCATTTATAAATAAAATTGGATATAAATTTTTAAAATATTACAGCGATAATGTTTAAATATTCTGTTATTTAACCGTATTAACATATCAGATACGCGTATATTGTAGCGCATCTGATAGTGTTTTTTAACTTATGGTTTATAGTTTTGGTCAAATGTATTATGTTTCGCACCCTTAATATTTTTCTTTGTTTCAGTATCGAAACCTTCTAAGAAAATACCTTTTCGTGTGCTAATTGGCTGAACAACATAAGTTAATTTTGGCTCATCTTTAAACACGATTTCTTTATAGTATACACCTTTTTTGGCACTATATTTTGTTTCCTCTTTTTTAATTAATCCTTTAAGATGCTTATCTTCTATGTAACTATCCACAAGCTGAATATTTTTATGACTTTGATACATTTTCATTCCAAAAAAGAAAGCAATTGCGACTACTAAAGAAATCACTAATATGATGATAATTCTGGTGATAACCTGCTTTTTGGTCATTGTAAATCTCCCTTTACTAAAATCTTTAACATGTCCGTTAAATTAAGGTACTATTCAAACTATTATGAATGAAACAGCACGATTTTTAAAGTATATCACTTCACTTGTAACAAATTTTTCTTAAAATATGTGAAATTGTTTACGAATATATTGTATATCAACTATAGATTTTATAATTATAAACTAATTGCATAAAACCTTGACATCCCTAACTATTCCTACTATTGTTATGGGATAAGGAGTGATTAAATGCAGCATAAAGAAAGCTATTTAGACAATCAGCTATGCTTTTTACTATATGTATCATCAAAGGAAATCATCAAAAAATACACCACGTATTTAAAAGAACATGACCTTACTTATACAGCTTACATCGTTATCATGGCTATAGAAGACAAAGAAAAACTGAATATTAAGACATTAGGTAATCGAGTTTATCTTGATTCAGGTACACTTACGCCTTTATTAAAAAAACTCGAAAAAAAAGGTATTGTCACACGCATACGTGAAACAAATGATGAACGCAACTTGCAAATTTCACTAACTGAGCAAGGTGTAGCATTAAAACCTGAATTAGCTTCTATTTCAAAAAATGTATTTTGTGATGCAGGCGTTAGCAAAGAGGAAGCACAAAAGCTCATCAAAATTATGCATCAATTTGTTGTCGATAATTTTTAACAATGATGATTACAAGCGATTAAAGTGACTATTCATTAACTCATTATTAGATGATACTTCTTGGCTGCTCATTTCAATCACTTGATGCAACATTTTATTGTTATATACTAATGATTATAATTATAAAAAGCCCTTGTTCATTGCGCACGTTTAACATCGCAAAGAATAAGGGCTTCTAAAACGTTGAGCAAGCAACTAGTCATAGGCTTATACTAACTTGATTTTATACATATTCCTTTTTATATAAGTGAAACATTGTAGCAAAAGCCACGACCCCAAATAATGCAAGTAAAATAAATGCTAAATGACTTGTGCCAGTTAGAGACTTTGCCAACGAAATAATCAAAGGTGGGAAAAAGCCCCCGAGGCCTCCCATCATAGAAACGATGCCATTCGCAGTACCTGATTCTTTAGAAAAGTATGATGGTACAAGTTTGAATACAAGACCATTTCCAATTCCTGCACAAACACTTATCATTAAACAACCAATGGTAAAGAGTGCGATATGATCTGATACCCCCAAAATAATTGCACCAATAATTAAAAATATAAAGTCCATCATTAATCCTTTTACGGCATTAAATTTATCACCTATCATACCTCCAATTGGACGTAAAAATGTAGCTAAAGCAATAAATACACCCGACCGAATACCCGCATCTACTTTATCTATAGTGAAATGATGCACTAAATAATTCGGTAAAAACAAACCAAATGCCACAAAAGCACCAAATGTGATAAAGTACCATAAACTTAAATAATATGTTCTATAATTACCAAATAAATCCTTCATTTGTGCGATTAAAGGAATTTTAACCTTCGGCTCTTTTCCATCTCCACATAAAAACATAATCAATGCAAAGACAGCTATAAATATAAGATAAAAGCGTACAGTTGTTTGCCAGCCAATAATCCCTGCAATAGGTGGTGCTAAAAAGGAAGATACTGCTGTACCAATATTACCTACACCATAAATACCATTTGCTAAACCAACTTTATCTTTAGAAAAATACTTCGGTATTGACGTTACACCCACAGAAAAGATGGCACCACCAACACCTAGAAAGAAACCAGATGTCATAAGCATGCCAGGTGTTTGTGCAAGACTCAAGAAGTAAATTGGAAATAATAGCACAATAAAACTACTGAAAAACACCCATTTTGCGCCAACCACATTGGTTAAATAACCAAATGGAACACGCAATATTGAGCCTAAAATTACTGGAATTGCTACAATAATTGATATTTGCACATCACTTACTTTAATATCTTGCGACATGAATGGCATTAATGGAGATATAATACTCCACGCCATAAATCCAACAACTAGACTCAATGTTTGTAAACCAAGTTGAAAGGCACCTTTTGTCCTAAACATTTTTTCACCTTCATTATTTATGTAATTAGTGTTAGTACATGCATGAGGATAGCAATCAACTATATGACATCACACACCCTACTTGAGACATATTTCTATAACACATACCAACTATAATTAAAGTTTATAATCCTTGTGAAAAATTGAACATAAGGATAATCCCTGATGTTTATAGGCAATTTCCCTATTTGTTATCGGTCGCTATTTATGTCATTTTAGTTCTGATATAAAAAATGCACAAAGACAATTTTTAATTTCAAATCATCTTTGTGCTATTATTTTGAGATTGATGTCCAACCTGTGTATGTTATTTCACTTTTTATTTTCTTGTTATACACCATCAATTTAAATAAGATCAAAAATCTAATAACTTTTTCTTGAGTGCATATTCTACAAGTTCTGGCTTAGATTTTAAGCCTAATTTTGACATAATATGCGTCTTATGTGCTTCTACCGTTTTAACGGAAACAAAGAGCTTTTCTGCAATTTCTTTATTGCCATAACCTTTAGCAATTAATGGTAAGATTTCCAATTCTCGTTTCGATAATATTTTAAAAGGATCATTTGTAGTGCCAGTATCATATTGTGGCTGATTGACAAACTCATTAACGAGAGATGTTGTCAGCTTCATATCCACATACATCTCACCTTGATAAACAGTCCTTACTGCTAAGATTAGCTGTTCATCTGGTGCATTTTTTAGTATATAACCTTTAGCACCATTTCTTAGAACATGGAATAAATATTCTTCGTCATCATACATCGTTAATATTAAGATTTTTGTTTCTGGAAAACTGTCTGCAATTTTACTTGTAGCAATTAAGCCTGATTCGCCAGGAGGCATACTTAAATCCATAATTAACACGTCAGGCTTATGCTCCATAACCTTTTGATATGCCTCTACGCCATCAGCAGCAGTATCTACAACTTCCATATCGTCTTGAAAATTCAGAATCATTGAAAACCCTGTGCGCACTACTGCATGGTCGTCTGCTATAACTATTTTCAATTGAATTCCCCTAACCTACATTAAATTGGTATTTCTAATGTAATAATTGTTCCTTTGCCAATTTGAGTATCAATATTTACATTACCATTGACTAACTCTGCACGTTCATTCATGCCATATAAACCTAGACCTGTTCCTTTAGGCTGTGACTGAGGATTAAAACCCACACCTTGATCAATCACTTCTGCAATGATGTGATTACCTGTATCTTGGATACTCACATCAATGTGATTCACGCTAGCGTATTTCAAGGCATTTAAAATACTTTCTTGCACAACTCGATACACAACGGTTTCAATGTCGCTATCATAGCGCTTACCCTGAATATTCGCCTGATAACTAATGGCTAATCCATAGGTTTGTTCAAAGTGTTTAAAATAAGATTTAAAAGCTGCTTCTAAGCCTAAATCATCTAAGGATGATGGCCGTAATTCGACAGAAATATTTCTAATATCGTCGATTAAATTGGCCATCAAGCTTTCAACTTGTTGGGCTTTATCGGTAATTAATACTTTATCTTGTTGATATTTTAATAATCTCAATTCAATATTAATATTTAATAATTCTTGTACAACACTGTCATGTAATTCTCGAGAAATACGTTTACGTTCGTTCTCTTGAGCGGCAATTACTTTTCGAATCATTTGACGTTGATACATTTTTTCTTGACGCTCAATTTGTGGAGAGATATTTTGCAAAGTAAACGCATAAATACCTTTTACGTCATCGATACATTGATATGTCGCAGTAAAAGGTTGTACCTGTTGATCTACAGTTTTCATAAACACTTGGAAGTTTGCATCTGTTGGTTGAGTCGTATCCATAAAACAATTCATACAGCTTTTTAATGCAAATTCGTTGGAATAGCCCTCACACTGACGACAAATTGCATTGGTCATGGTACTGTAATTGTTGTCTTCAGAAATAATTTCCTTTGCTGCATCATTCATTGCGATAACTTTACCGTATTTGTCTACAAAGACAATCTTTTCCTGTGTTGTTTTATAATATTGTTGTAATAACTGCTCTAATTGTTCTTCATTAATATTGAGCACTCCTATCACCTATCATCCTTCTGAAAATACGCTTAGTTTACCTTGAATATTAACCTTATCAAAATTGTCTGGCAATGGCTTATTTTGACGTTGACCAAGCAATAATACGCCCCATAACTCATTTTCAAACCATAGTGGAATCGCAATCAAACTCGTTAAATTTTCACTTAGTAAAATGGGGTACTTTAAGCGCTCTTCAAAGCCAATCTCTTGATCAACCTGCTCAATGATCATTCTTTTACCTGTTTTCATTACCATACCAGCGAGGCCACGCCCTTTTTTTAAAACAATTAGCTTATATCTATCGTTGGTATTGCCAGAAACAAATTGCCATTTAATTGGTGCGCCTGAGCGAAAGCGTTCTGGTGTCGCTATCGCAGCAAAATCATAGCCTTCACATTGTCTTAAAGTTTCTAAATCTGCTTGCAAACTGTTCGTTTCAATATAAGATCGAGGAGACAATATATTAACCCTTTCTTTAATGTTATTTATGTTTACGATAAATGATATACCGACGATTCACATATGATAATGGTACGCTCCATACATGGACTAACCTTGTAAATGGCCAACATGCCAGAATTGTAAATCCTAATAAGATATGACACTTAAATGATAGTGGGACATGATTCATCAACATGGCATCCGGTGAGAATGTAAATAGATGTCTAAACCAAATTGATATCGTTTGGCGATAATCAAAATCTGGCGTAACCGCATTTGTAACTAACGTCGAATAACATCCCATAAAGATAATAATGAGTAATAAGAGATTAACAAATATATCTGATGCTGAACTTAAGCGTCTAACATTCTTAAGTGTTAAGCGTCTACTTGTTAACAACAACATGCCAATCAACGTCATTATACCAAAGATACTACCAATATACACAGCGCCAAAGTGATACAAATGATTGCTAACACCTAAAAACTCTATCCAGTGTGCTGGAATGGCTAAACCAACAACATGCCCCAAAAACACAGGAATGATACCTAAATGAAATAATAAACTTCCCCATTTCAATTGTTTCTTCTCAATTAATTCGCTTGATTTAGCTGTCCATGAAAATTGATCATATTTATACCGCGCGATATGACCAATTACAAAAATAGCAACACAAAGATAGGGATAAATCACCCATAAAAATTGATTAAGCATGTGTTGTCACCCCTTTTGGTGCTTCAAGACATTCTTTTAATGTCTGACGCAAAGCACGGACCACATAGGCATACGGATTGTGATCCTCAGCCAACAAGTTTGCCATCGTATACGTGCCATCTTCAATAATCATAATGACTAACTGAATATTATCTTCCGCACGTGGATCATCATGCCATTGTGCCACATGTAAAAACTGCAACATTAGCGGTAAATAATCAGACAGTTCATTATCAACCATTTTCAAGCCAAACATCTCATATAAGACCTTTAATTTAGCCAACATCTGCCCGCGTTCTTTTTGTGTATCAAATTTATTATATGTCATATATAATGGTGCCTTCTTACTAAAATCAAAGGTATCCGTGTATATTGCCTTAATTTCTGATAAAGTGTACTGTTCCATCATTGTGCGATAAGCAACAAGGTCGGCATATGCAGGATGTGAAGGCGCTATGGTCTCTTGAAAGATATTTTGATTGAAAGTGATTTTTTCTGGAAAATTCAGTTGCTGTGCAATATAGCCAAAACTATCTTGATATTGTCTAAAATTTGCAAGATTAATCACGGAAAATACCTCCATAGAAATGATCATTATAAACTTCTTGTCCTGTCTTTCCAGAACCTACTGCTACGCCACAACCTTCACAATTTTCTCCAAAATATTCTCCACCATACCCTTGGCTACCTTGTGCACGATACGTATCTAAGTAAGTTTCTTTGTGTGATGTAGGCACTACAAATCGCTCTTCATATTTAGCTATACCTAACAAGCGATACATATCTTTTAACTGCTGCTCAGATAAGCCTAATCTTTCTAATTTATGCATCGCAAATGGTTGATTCGTTACTTGAGCACGCATATAACTTCGCATCATTGCCATGCGTTGCAAAGCTTCTTTCACTGGTTTCGTATCTCCAGCTGTAAACAAGCTTGCTAAATACTCAACAGGTAAACGCATTTCATCAATTGCTGGGAAGATCATATCTGGATCTTGCTTAGCACCTTTACCTTCAAAATAACTCATGATTGGACTAAGCGGCGGACAATACCATACCATAGGCATCGTTCTATATTCGGGATGTAGCGGAAAGGCCAACTTATACTCTATAGCCAACTTATATATCGGAGAATGTTGAGCTGCTTCGATCCACTCATGGTTAATGCCGTCCTTTTCAGCCTGTGCAATCACATCTTCATCAAATGGATTTAGAAAAATATCAAGTTGCTTTTCGTACAACGCTTGTTCATTTTCAGCAGATGCCGCTTCATGCACACGATCTGCATCATATAAAAGCACACCTAAATAACGCATACGACCCGTACATGTTTCAGAACAAACTGTAGGAAGCCCGGCTTCAATTCTTGGAAAGCAGAATGTACATTTTTCTGCTTTATTTGTCTTCCAGTTAAAATAAACTTTTTTATACGGACAGCCAGTCATGCAATAACGCCAACCACGGCAGGCTTCTTGGTCAACAAGTACAATACCATCTTCATCCCGTTTGTACATTGCACCAGATGGGCATGATGCCACACAACTTGGATTTAAACAATGTTCACACAAACGTGGCAAATACATCATAAATGTTTCATCAAATTGAAACTTGATATCTTCTTCAATTCGTTGAATATTAGGATCTTCTGGTCCAGTAACATGTGCACCTGCAAGATCATCTTCCCAGTTAG
The DNA here is from genome assembly GCF_001839145.1 of Staphylococcus sp. HMSC62D11. Classification (NCBI taxonomy): domain Bacteria; kingdom Bacillati; phylum Bacillota; class Bacilli; order Caryophanales; family Staphylococcaceae; genus Staphylococcus; species Staphylococcus sp. HMSC62D11. Next base: position 8,966 of record NZ_KV840199.1, read on the forward strand.
GACCCCATTGTAAATCCAACTTATCACCTGAAATAACTGAATGTGCTTTTGCTACAGGAGAATGTTGCCCTTGTTTAGCTGTTGTCAAATGTTCATAATTGTAAAACCATGGTTCATAGTAATCTTTAATTACTGGCATATCAGGATTATAGAAGATTTTTCCTAAAGCAATTTTTGACCAGCGACTCCCTGATTTAAGTTGAAGTTTGCCTTTATTGTTGCGCACCCAACCGCCTTTATATTGCTCTTGGTCTTCCCAACGTTTTGGATATCCAACACCTGGCTTTGTTTCTACATTATTAAACCACACATACTCCGCACCCGGTCTATTCGTCCATGTATTTTTACATGTCACACTACACGTATGACAACCAATACATTTGTCTAAGTTCAATACCATTGCAATTTGTGCTTTAATCTTCAAGCCAATTGACCTCCTTCATTTTTCTCACGGCCACATAGATATCTCTTTGATTGCCAATCGGTCCATAGTAGTTAAAGTGATAGCTTATTTGTGCATATCCACCAACCAGCTGTGTCGGTTTTAAATGAATACGAGTTGGTGCATTATGAGAACCTCCTCGCGTATCTGTGATTTCTGAGCCAGGTGTTTCAATATGCTTATCCTGTGCGTGATACATAAACATTGTTCCTCTAGGCATTCGATGAGATGTGACGGCACGCGCAGTCACAACACCGTTTCTGTTATATACTTCGAGCCAATCATTATCACTAATGCCATGCGCCTCGGCATCTTCATTTGATAACCAAACAACAGGTCCACCTCTAAATAATGTCAGCATGTGCTGATTGTCTTGATAAGTCGAGTGGATATTCCATTTACCATGTGGTGTTAAGTATCGTAATACTAGGGCATCTTGTCCGCCTTTCACCTGTTTATCTCGTGTGCCAAAGACCATCGGCGGTAATGTCGGTTTGTATACTGGTAAACTTTCACCAAATTGCTGAAATATTTCATGATCAATATAGTAGCTTTGTCTTCCTGTTAATGTTCTGAAAGGAACAAGTCGTTCGATATTTGTTGTAAACGGTGAATAGCGACGGCCATTTTTATTTGATCCAGGAAAAACGGCAGTTGGAATCACTTCTCTAGGTTGTGCAGTAATATTTAAAAATGATAGCTTTTCGGCTTCACGTGCGCTAGAAATATCTTTCAATGGCATACCGGTTTGTTGTTCTAAATCGGTATATGATTTTTGAGATAACTTACCATTCGTCGCAGATGAAACATTTAAAATCGCATCAGCCACTTTCCTTGCTGTATCGATACGTGGACGTTGATTTCTGATTGATGTTATGTCGTCATCATTCCATGTTCCTATCATACTTTTTAGTTCCTCATATTGTTCACCCGCATGATAACTCACACCATGCGCACCTATTTTCCCGTTTTCCAACAAAGGTCCTAACGTAACAAATTTGTTATATATTTGAGTGTAATCCCGTTCAACTACAGTAAAATTAGGCATTGTGCGTCCGGGAACTGCTTCTATTTCTCCTTTAGACCAATCTTTGACTTGACCGAATGGTGTTGAAATCTCTTGCTTAGAATCATGACCTAATGGTGTAGTCACAACATCCTTATAAGTACCTGGCAAATAATCTTTTGCCATTTCTGAAACTGCTTTACTTAATGTCTTATAGATATCCCAATCTGAGCGCGATTCCCATAGTGGATCTATTGCTGGATTGAATGGATGTACGAAAGGATGCATATCCGTTGATGAGATATCATGCTTTTCATACCAAGTTGCAGCTGGCAACACAATATCTGAATAGAGTGGTGTAGCTGTCATTCTAAAATCTAATGATACTAATAAATCAAGTTTGCCTATTGTATCGTCTCGCCAAGTAATTTCTTCAGGCTTATCATGCTCATTAGGTTCAGCCATCAAGCCAGATTTAGTACCTAATAAATGCTTCATAAAATATTCTTGCCCTTTTGCAGAGCTTGAAATTAAATTTGAACGCCAAACAAATAATGTTTTAGGATGATTCTTCTTCAAATCAGGATCTTCAATTGCAAACTGTGTTTCTTTATTTTTCACGGCATCAACTGCACGTTTAATAATTGCTTCGTTTGACGCATCGCCAGCTTCTTTCGCCTCTTCTCCAAAGAGTAAGCTGTTTTTATTAAACTGTGGATAAGATGGTAACCAGCCTAAGCGAGCAGCAGTCACATTGTAATCAGCAGGATGCTGGTGCTTAACATGTTGTGCAAGAGGTGAAGTTAAACTAGCTACATTGGATTCTTCATATTTCCATTGATCAGTCGCAAAATAAAACCAACTTGTACCATTTTGTAAGCGTGGTGGTGCTTGCCAATCTTTGGCAAAGGCAACCGTATTCCATCCTTCAATAGGACGACATTTTTCTTGTCCAACATAATGTGCCCAGCCTCCACCATTTACACCTTGACAGCCACATAACATGACCAAATTTAGAATTGAGCGATAAATGGTGTCAGAATTAAACCAATGATTAATACCTGCACCCATAATAATCATCGAGCGACCACCAGTTTCTATCGCATTTTGCGCAAACTCTCGTGCAATTTGAGTCACAGTCGATGCTTTAACACCAGTAATTGATTCCTGCCAAGCTGGTGTATACTTGGATTGCTGGTCATCATAGGATGTTGCCTCCATGGCATGATTGAAACGCTGTATACCATACTGACTGGCCATCAAATCATAAACTGTCGTCACTTGAACGTTTTGACCATTGGCTAACTGTAACGTGTATGTTGGAATTGGTCGCTTAAAGATTCCATCACCATCGCTATCAAAATATGGAAATTGAATGGTTTTGATGTCATATTCAGTATTCGCCATCGTCAGTGTTGGATTGATTGTTTGACCATCATCAGTTTCCAATTTAAGATTCCATTGTTTACCTTCTTCCCAACGTTGTCCCATCGTGCCATTAGGTACCACAAACTGTTGGCTCTCTAGATCATAAATCATTGGCTTCCATTCATTATTGTCACTGTCAATACCTAAGTCACTTGCACGTAAAAATCGCCCTGCTTTATAGCCTTGCTTATCTTGGTCTAACATAATAACAAACGGCATATCCGTATACTGTTTGGCATAATTAATAAACATTTCATTCGGCTCATTTTGGTAAAATTCTTGTAAAATCACGTGTGTCATCGCCTGAGCAATTGCAGCATCAGTACCTGGATGCGGTGCCAGCCAGTTGTCGGCAAACTTTACGTTTTCAGCATAATCCGGAGCGACCGAAATAACTTTAGTTCCTTTATAACGTACTTCGGTCATAAAATGCGCGTCCGGTGTACGTGTAAGAGGTACGTTTGATCCCCACATAATAATGTAAGCTGCATTGAACCAATCACTTGATTCTGGTACATCTGTTTGTTCACCCCATATTTGTGGTGATGCAGGTGGTAGGTCAGCATACCAATCATAAAAACTCAACATTTCTCCACCTAATAAACTAATAAATCTAGCTCCAGCAGCATAACTAATCATCGACATAGCTGGAATAGGTGTAAATCCAGCAATTCGGTCTGGTCCGTCTTTTTTTATCGTATATAAAAGCTGCGCCGCAATGATATCTGTGACATCTTTCCAACTAGCTCTGACGTGTCCACCCATACCTCTTGCTGATTTATATTGCTTAGCTTTTTCTTCATCTTCAACTATTGAGGCCCATGCTGCAATGCGATTACCGTTGTTTTCTTCAAGTGCTGTAGTCCATAAATCCAATAGTTTACCTCTAATATAAGGATATTTAACACGCAACGGACTATACTCATACCAAGAAAATGATGCACCACGAGGACAACCTCTTGGTTCAAATTCAGGCATATCCGGACCACAACTTGGATAGTCAGTTTGTTGATTTTCCCAAGTAATCACGCCATTCTTCACAAAAACTTTCCAGGAACATGATCCTGTACAATTGACCCCATGCGTAGTACGAACGACTTTGTCATGGCTCCAACGTTCACGATACATTTTCTCCCATTCTCTGCTTTTACTTTCTAAAATGGACCAATTACCGTTAAATTTTTCAGTTGGCTTAAAAAAGTTCAATCCAAATTTCCCCATCTATATGTCCTCCCGTAAAAGGTTTAACACGAGTGCTACATTCAACATTCATATCATTGTCTTAGTTACATTGTATATTTTTTCACAAAGTTCTAATATTAGGGAATTGCCTAATTGCCTTAGTTGAAACCCTAAATTTTCAAAAATAAAAAGAAGCGAGACAGAATTCATAATGACTTCTGTCCCGCCCCGGCGAGGTTAACTGCCAATATATAGTTTATAGCCTAAAACATAGTGATGTCCCAGACTCACACTTACTCCATATAGATATAATCACACTGATGTTGTGCGATGATATGTTGAAATAAATCGTGCTGACTTTGATGTGCTGTCTTACTTGGTTGTATCAGACATGGTGTTCCTATATCTGCTAAATGTTCAGCTTGTATTAGCGCCTGTTCTTTTTCACCTACGAGTATCTTTAATATGCTATCTCTGCTGTTAGCCTTAGGTATTTGTGACATATGTTCTACGATAGGACCAACCAAACAAATGCCAGGTTGTCCTTCTAAATTTATCTTAGTTAATTGCGCTTCGATGGTTGATAAACGCCCTATTACGGTTGTTTCGTTATACCAAGAAGCATTAAAAATCACTGCAATTGGATAATCTTCAGTTGATACCGCAGTAATTTGTTGAATAATATGCCCTAAACGCTTAACTCCCATATAAATGGCAAGTGTACCACCATTGTGTAAATTTCTAATATCTGTTTCATTGCTGACATCATCTTTGAAATGCCCTGTTGAAAAAGTGACACTTGGTGCAACTTGACGCATCGTTAGTCCGACATTCATAGTTGCTGCTGCAGCACTCGCAGACGTAATGCCTGGGACAATTTCTACTTCTATCGCTTGTTGTTTTAATGCCTCAAGCTCTTCATAAACACGACCAAATATCGCAGGATCACCACCTTTTAATCTAACAACATGTTTATATTGATGTGCCGCAGCAATCATTTTATGATTAATCTGTACTTGTTGAATGTGTTTATGGTATGGCTTTTTACCGACATTAACGAAGACTGCTTTCTCTGACGCATACTGTAAAATAAGTGGATTGACTAAACGGTCATACAATATAATATCCGCTTCTCTAATTAAACGTTCGGCTTGTTTCGTTAATAAATTAGGATTTCCTGGACCAGCGCCTACAAGATATACCTTGCCACCATTGGCTATAGACATACGTAGACATCTCCGTCAATGACTTCTACTGGATATACGGTTACACAACCTTCATCAGGTTCTTGAACTTCACCAGATGCTAAATCAATTTTTTGATCATGCAGGGGACAGTATACATATTCACCACTGACCGTTCCTTCTGACAAAGGACCTTGTTTGTGCGGACAAACATTATGAATAGCATGAATATGACCACTTTCAGTTAGAAATATACCTATTTCATTACCATCAACAATGACCTTTTTCCCTATTAAAGGTGTTAAATCATCGATTGTTAATACTTTTACTTTTTCTCCTGTTCTCATCGTTTACACCTTCTCAACTTCAAAGATTTTTTGTGCATGTTTATTGTGAACAATTGCTTGCCAAGGTTCTTCTGAAACTGCTTGTTTCGCATCCATGATACGTGTATATAATGCATCTTGTCTTTCAGGATCCAACAATACTGCTTTAACATTATCGAAACCTAAACGCTCTAACCAAGGAGCTGTACGCTCTGCATACACACCTGTTTCACGGTAATATTGCATCAATGCACCGCAAAGTTTAATCACTTCATCTTCTGTAGCTACAGTCGTTAAGAATTGACCTTTGGTTACTTCTGTACCACCGTTACCACCAATATAAATCTGGAAGCCATTTTCAACAGAAATAACACCAAAGTCTTTAACCCCTGATTCTACACAACTTCTTGGACAACCTGACACACCCATTTTAAATTTATGTGGTGTGTCGACATATTCAAATGTTTTTTCTAAACGAATTCCTAAGCGCGTCGTATATTGCGTCCCAAATCGACAAAACTCTTTACCAACACAGCTTTTAACAGAACGAGTTTTCTTTCCATAGGCAGATGCAGAACGCATGCCTAAATCTTGCCATACTTGTGGTAATTGTTCTTTTTTCAATCCATATAATCCGATACGTTGTGAACCAGTAACTTTAACTAGCGGTACATCATATTTTTTGGCTACTTGTCCAAGACGTATCAATTGATCTGCATCTGTGACGCCTCCACGCATTTGAGGTATGACTGAAAACGTACCATCATTTTGAATATTGGCATGATAGCGTTCATTAGCAAAACGTGACTCACGTTCATCTGCATGTTCATGAGGATAGACCATATTTAAATAATAATTAATAGCTGGTCGACATTTAGGACAACCATTTTTATCTTTAAAGTTCAAGACATGTCTCACTTCTTTAGATGTCTTTAAGCCTTTAGCTCTAATTTGTGTGACGATTTGATCTCTAGTCAGTTCTGTACAGGCACAGATTCCTGTTGGCTTAGCAGCGTAAAAGCCATCACCAAGCGTATACTCTAGAATTTGGCTGATTTGCCCTTTGCATTTTCCGCATGAATTACCCGCTTTAGTCATTTTAGTCACTTCTGCCACAGACGTTAAACCTTTAGATTTAATTGCATTTACAATGGTGCCTTTATCTACACCATTACAACCACATATCGTTTCGTCATCGCTCATATCAGCAATTGATAAACCAGCATCGGCACCTTTTTTCTGTAATAGTGCCATTAACGTATAATCTTCAAGTGATTCATGCTTTTTCATCATGCTATAAAACCTAGAGCCATCGTCCGTATCACCGTATAGTACAGCTCCCACAACCGCTTGATCTTTTAAAAACACTTTTTTATAAACGTTATCTACGCTATTAAATGCTTCTATACCGTGTACGTCTTCATCTTCAACAATTTGTCCAGCACTGTATAAATCGCACCCAGATACTTTTAAGGATGTGAATGTTGTTGAGCCATGATAGCCCTCTGTTTTTCTACCAGTTAAATAATCGGCTAACACTTTGCCTTGTTCATATAAAGGAGCAACAAGTCCATATACGTGTCCTTGATGCTCAGCACACTCTCCAACAGCATAAATATGTGCATCACTCGTTTGTAAATAATCATTAACGACAATACCTCTGTTGACCTCTAGTCCAGCATCACGGGCAACTTGCACATAAGGTCTGATACCCACTGCCATCACAATAAGGTCTGTTTCTATCACACGACCATCTGCTAATTTAATAGCTTCAACATCATCTTGACCAATAATTTCTTGTGAGTTCGCTTGTAACTCAATCTTCATACCTTGTTGTTCCAAATCCGCTTTGAGTAATGCGCCCGCCTTTGCATCTAATTGCATTTCCATCAACCAATCTGCTAGATGTAAGACAGTAACTTCCATGCCTTGATCTAATAATCCACGCGCACATTCTAATCCAAGAAGACCGCCTCCAATAACGACGGCACGTTTTTTCGTTTGTGCAATTGTCATCATTTGTTCAGTATCTTTAATTGTTCTCCAACCGATTACACTTGGCAAATCAGCCCCTGGAATAGGTAATACAAAAGCTGATGAGCCTGTGGCAAAGATACAAATATCATAAGAAACCGTTAGCCCTTTTGATGTTACAACATATTGTCCTTCGCGATTAACGTGCTCAACTGGGTCATCGATAATTAAGTTAATATCATGCGCTTTGTACCAATCAAATGGATTCATAATTGTGTCGTCAATCGTCATTTTATTTTGTAAAATATTGGATAGCATGATGCGATTATAGTTAGGATAAGGTTCTTTACCAATCACTGTAATGTCAAAGGTTGAATCGGAACGCTCTAGTATTTCTTCTATCGTGCGTATACCTGCCATACCATTACCTATCAACACTAATTTTTGCTTAGCCATAATGTCGCCCCTTTTAATCTTTTAAAGATTGCTGGAAATACCTATGCCCTTAAAGGTTCATTAACTTGATTAATAATATTCCAGCTATCACTTTTCAATTTTATTGTAGACCAATACAGGCCATTTTTGTGAATAAAATCACAAAATTAGGGAATTCCCTAACATAAAAAAACAACCAATAAAGTGCGAAACTTTACTGATTGTTACTGATATCATCTTTAATTATTTTCTTTAAAATGATAATTCCTCAAGACGTGCGCTAATAATATCTTTCAAAAGCGGATCGAAATTCAGAGATGGTGTAATAAGCAATTCTGATTGTATGTCCATTTGCGCGATTAGTTTTTTTACTTTATTCACTAAGCGTCCATCATATAAAAACATTGGCACGATAATTAACTTGGAAAAGCGCTTAGCTAACTTATCCAAATCATTTTTAAAGCTTATATCGCCATACAATGTTCTGGAGAATACAGGATAATCTGTAGCTAGCTGATGATTAAAGGTTTCTAATTCATCATGTGCTTGTGTATAAGAGCGACTACCATGTGCGATTAAAACAACTGCTACTTTACCTTTGTCATCTTTGTCGATATGAACTTGTTCAATGCGTTGTTGAATAATTTCCTGCATTAATGCATGCGTTCCTAAAGGCTGACTTAAGCGATAGTTAATATTTGGATGTTGCTCCTTTATTTGTGCTAATATTTCTGGAATATCCACTAAATAATGCATGGCAGAAAAGATGAGTAGTGGCACAATTTTAAATTCTGTTTCTCCTTGATTCAAATAATGCGTCATGATGCGTGAAATACTTTTTTCTTCACTTTCAATAAACGCCAAATCATATGGATAGCTTTCATGCTCTAACAATTGAGCCACAAAGCCTGTTAATGCCTCATTTTGATCTCCTTGACGCATGCCATGTGCGACTAAAATATTCGCTACCATCGTATCCCCCCGATACATGATTAATAATGTTGATTAAAATAATAAGATTTAATGTATCATAAGTCAATATTTTTCTAAAAAAGGAGCGTAACGTCCTACATAAAAGTCTGTTACACTCCAAAGCTGTATTTAGAATTTCTAAAATATAATCTATATATTTCATTATAGCATCTATATCATTTTAATTATTTAACTAAACTATCTCGTGTACCATTCAGGTAAGCATATACGAAACCAATAAAGATACCGCCACCTATATAGTTACCAATAAATGCAAAAACAACATTTTTCAATACACCTAACCATGACAAAGCATCCAAATTAAAGAAAGCCATACCTGCATATAATCCTGTATTAAAGACAACGTGTTCATAACCCATAAAGACAAAGACAATCACGCCACACGCAATGAAGAATGCTTTTGCTAAACCTTCTTTAAACTTCATAGAGACAAAAATACCAATATTGATAAAGAAGTTACAAAAAATAGCTTTAACTAAAATATTGTACCATGTCGAATCAATCGTTTTCTTATGTACCAATGCCGTTAAACTTTGAATCATTTCAGGTGTCATAATATGAGCAAATTTCATCAAGAAAAATAAAAAAATCCCACCAATAATATTACCAATAAAACAAAAAGTAATCACTTTCATTATTTTAGACATAGAAATCACTTTATAATACCAGCCCACAGTCAAGTACATAAAATTACTCGTCAATAGTTCTGAATTAGTTAATACGATCAATACTAAGGCTAAGCTAAATGCGATTGCACCAAGCAAATTAACCAGCCCGTCATTTGTTCCGGCAAACTGTGTCTTAACAGCAAACATAAATACTGTTACAATCGCCAATAAAAAGCCAGCCATGATCGCTTTTACCATATATCTCCCTGGCGTCTTATCAAGCATGACTTCCTTCATTTGCACTTGACCAGCTGCACTTTCAATTTGTGCACGTGTCGCATGTGTGTCATCAAGTGTCTTTGCATTTTTTAACATCTAAACTTCCTCCTATGTATGTCATCATTTAATATAGACCTATTATATCCATAAAGACATAATAAAACTATAAAGCTTTAAAAAAATACACATAATATATGAAAATTTTAAAAATTAAAATGTAACATACTATAAATTTATCGCTTTTGAAATAATACATGTATTTTCTATGAAAAGCAGCTTATGTATCACACAAATTCTAAATAAATCGACATTCTATATTTGAAACTAAAACATATAAAAAGCTTCCATTAAAGATTGAGCTCAACGCCCTCCCTAATGGAAGATACTTATATTACTATATTAAATCTTTTAAATATTTACCATTGTAAGAATATACCATGCGATACTAGCCAACATAATTACAAGATGAAACCACCAATCCATTTTAATAATGGCAATCACTTCTCTAATAAAAGCATTGGTGAAAAAATAGCTTTTCGTTTTACTGCCAACGCTGTAAAAATTTTTGAAATGCAATTTTTTCGCTAAAAACATCGCTCTTAGAATATGAAAATCATTTGTGCATATTAAAATATTAGGTTTATTTAATGGTAAATTTTCTATCATTTCCTTAGAAAAATATAAATTTTCATATGTCGTTTTCGATTGTTGTTCACAAATAATCTCATCCTCAACGATACCTTTATCTACTAGATATTCCTTCATAGCAACTGACTCAGGTCGCAGCTCATCATCACCCTGGCCACCACTCACTAAAAACAAATGCTGCTTATTATTTTGCTTTTGATAAATTTCTAAGCCTGCATTAATTCTACTAGCTAAAAGTGGTGTAACTTTATTATTTATTAAACCGGATCCTAGCACTAAAAAAATATCAATAGACTTATTGCTATTTAATGTTGAATAAAATATAGCTAAAAGCCAGCAGCTCAATATTAAGCCAAAAAAATACGTAAATATTAACGTAGTGAATAAATATGTTACAAATATATATTTTGACACATCATTGTTAACGATAAACGATACTGGAAATAAAGCAATCAAAATTACAATCCACATCGCTAACGATAAACTCAAAAAGTTTGTAAGACGACTGCCTTCATTTTTCAATAATTTTTCACTATCCCAAAATAAATAGAGAATAAAGGCGATAATCACGAGCATTGACAATAATAAATAACTACTTAAAACCATTAAGTTAAAATCAAATAATCTATTCAAATAATAAGATACTAAAATATACATTAAAACAATGATAATAGACGTACAGTAAATATTAAGTCGACTATTTGCTTTAAACAGTAAATATGCTATACCTAAAAGAATGAAAACAACCAATAATAATATATACATTTTTCCTCCTTTAATTAAATTCACTATAACACAACAATGTTTAAATGATTACTTATTTTGTTACTTACAAAAGTGTAAGTAGTAATATTTTTTTCTCGTGCTACGATGAAATTAATCACAGAGGAGGTATCTTAATGAACACTTACAAAATAGAAACCAAAAATTTATCCAAAAAGTTCAAAAACAATGTAGTCTTAAATGATATTAATTTAAAAGTTGCTCCAAACGAAGTCTATGGCTTATTAGGTATTAATGGCGCTGGAAAATCAACATTACTTAAAATCATTTGTGGTATATTATCCAGCTCACATGGCGAAATATTTTTAGATGGCGCACAGATGGTCAGAAATGATTTATCAAATATTGGCTCGTTAATAGAGTCCCCGCCCACTTATAACCATCTAAATGCTTATGATAATCTAAAAATCGTAGCTTTAAATGAAAATATACCTTTTGACAATATTCCACAAGTATTAAAAAAGGTCAAACTGAAAGTAGATAAACAGAAAAAAGTTAAAGATTTTTCACTGGGAATGAAACAACGTTTAGGCATTGCAATGGCGCTAATAAAAAAACCAAAGTTATTAATACTCGATGAGCCATCAAATGGCCTTGACCCTTATGGTATACAAGATTTAAGAACATTATTGAAAGATTTAACTCAGCAAGGTACAAGCATCATCGTATCAAGTCATATACTTTCCGAAATACAAATATTAGCTGATCATATCGGTATTATTCACAACGGTAAATTAAAGTATCAAAAAGAAAATAATACTAATGAAAATCTAGAAAAAATATTTTTCGATATTACAAAGGAGTAAATTATGATGAAAAATTTAAAGACTGAATTACTTAAATTAAAAAGTTCCTCAGCTATGTATATGCTCATTTCATCGCCATTAATATTTTTAGCTTTTGCAATATTTACGGCGTTATTTGCTCAAGGTCAACCTGATAAGAATGAACTTTCTCCATATTTATCTTTGACGTTTAATTTATGGCCGTTTTTCGTGATACCTATACTTACATGTATCGTTGCTAACTCTCTCCTCAATATGGAAATAAAAAACAATCATTTTTCTTATTACAAAAGCAACAATTGGTCTATTAACAGCATGATTAAAAACAAAATCATTGTAACCATCATAGGCTTTATCATTCATGCTATCTTGATATTTATCGTTTCAATGATTGGTAACGCATTAACTTCTGGTGCTCCAATAAACCCATTACTAATATTCGTGACGATAACACTTATTTTAATTTCTAGTTTATCGTTGATACCTATAAACTTTATTTTAGTGAGAAATACAGGTGTTTTTCTTGCGATATTTCTAAATCTTTTTTTATCAATATTAAGCATAATTACTATAACTATGACAAAAATATTTTGGATTCTCCCTTGGTCTTATATCGGTAGAATTCCATTAATCACTTTATCATTACATCCAAATGGTACTTTATTATCTAAGTCGAGCCCATTTTTTAATGATTTACATGCTTTATTAATCGTTTTAATCGTAAGTACCATTTATTTCGTTGCATTTTTCTTCTTAAATAATAATAAATCTTGGAGGATAAAATGATAAATGAATTTAAAATCATAAAATTAAAATTTATATCAGACATTTTAACCTATATACCACTCATGTTTACACTTTTTTATATTTTATGTATTGATCTCTATTTAGGTCCCTCATGGCATAAAACAGCTATTCAAATATATACTGGTTGCTTTAATGCAATTACGCCATTAATATTGTCCATCACAGTGTTTCAGACAATTAAATTTGAAGAGAGCATAGGACATTTCAACCATATTTTAAGTAAGACTAGCCGTTTATCATGGGCTCTAGCCACACTCATGTATATTTATATAAACTACGTCCTATCGTTAATCATTTCTACTTTAAATTTAATCATCATGAGTGAAAACTTAAATATTAGCTTATTTTACTTATTGACTAGTCTGCTATTTAATATTTTAATAACAGTCATCATATTTATGATCGGTCTCTTTATCAAAAGCGTGCTTGCAATTGTTGGAGGTATATTTAGTGTAATATTTAACATCTATTTTGGTATGGAAGTTTTAGGCGACCAGTCATGGTATTACATGCCAATCACATATGCTACACGCTATATTCCTATGTATATCCAAAATAGTGTACCTTATGTTTTAACGTTAATCCTATACGTTATGAGTTTAATCATTATTTATGGCTTTTTAATGCTAACCATTAAGAAATGGTCAGGTAGAAAAATTAATGATTAATTTATGAGGTACATCGTATTGATTATGAGGCTCATATAAGCAATATTTATCAAAACTTACAGTATAAGGAAAAATGCTATTAACGAATTGAAATAGTTCATTCATTAATAGCATTTCCCAATATATTCTTATAATAATAGGTTAAGTTGTTCAACATACCTATTGACGTTTGAGTTTTGATAAAATTTTTAATCCTAAAGCAAAGTAGCCATAGCCAAGCGCTAGTCTTAAGAGATATTTTAATGAAGGACTTTTAATCCACTTAGAATTAAATATTAATGTCGGTACCAATGTACTATATGCATATAAGACTAAAACTTTTAAATATCTTGATTTCATTGTTATCAACCTCTTTTCAAGATTATTTTAACGTAATCGCATTAATTAAAGCGTGTCATTTTCATGACAATTCTTTTTTTAGTAGTCGTTCAAGCTGAGTTAAAGTCTTTCGCATACCAGTTTCAACACCCATGGATAACGCTTGTTCAGCAGCTGTCGCAGTTGGAAAAATAGTCGTAGACGTCACTTCTGTTTGTTGCTTATTCAATTGTTTGAATTCTAATACCACTTTCATCCCTGGTAATCGTGTATCTTTATCACCGTCTTTTGTAGCAAAGAAATCAAAGTAAACAATCTGATACGGTGCTTGAACCATATGGTATTCGGTTAATGTATAACTAGTCGCTTCTGGTGTTGTAATAGCATAAAATGCTTTTCCACCAGTCACTGCTTCAAAATGATAGACCTTAATTTTAGCACCTGGTGGATGAAACCATTGTTCAAATAGTGATTGTGTTGTATAAGCCTTGAACACTTCAATGATAGGAGCATGAAATGTTATATGCGCAATGATTTGATTTAATTGGCGTTCAATGTGCATATGACCTATCCTCCTTTATATGTTAGTTGATCAATATGTTTTTTACGAAGTGCTTATTTATCAAGTTGTTGTTCCCAGCTTTTTATATCATATGGGTCTTTTACTTTTTTACCATTAATAAATACAGTTGGTGCTTTGGATATATGATGCTTCTTATATAATTGTTTATCTTTATCAGCCGCTTTCCATGACTGACTATTTTCTTGTTTATAATCTGCTTTGATTTTGTGCTTTTGTTGTTGACTAATATTAAGTTGATCTATTTGTTTGTCGATTAATTTTGGTGTAATCCATTCTTTGTCATCATTTTTCTCTTGTGCAGCGTATATTTTTTGTTGAAAATCTAAATATGCTTGTGGGGCAATAGCATTAACTGCATGGCCTGCACGCGCACCAATAATGGAATCTTTGCCTAAAAAAGCCATGTTGATGAATTGATAGTCTGCTTTACCTGTATCAATATATTTCTTTTTAATTGTTGGCATGACTTGTGTTTCTACTTTTTTACAATATGGGCACTTGTAATCGCCATACTCAACGATAAGGGGTTTATTATGTTTAGTAGCTTGTGGTGCACTTGGAGCGTCTTTCTTTTGTTGTGCACATGCACTTAAAATAACTAAAAAAGTCAATAATAGTATGATGGGTAATCGTTTTTTCATATGTGCTCCTTAACGTTTAGGTTAGTTCATATTTTCTTCTTTATAATCTGGATCGTGCTTTTGAATATATCCCTTTGCATCGAAATTTTCTTTAAAACTTATCGTTTTACCACTAAATTGATACGCATAATAGTGAATCTCATCATTATCACTAAGCGGTTTATATCCTAAAATGACATATTTGCCATGTTCAAAGACATAAATGTTAGCATCCTTTTTATCAAAATGCTTAACGACGTCGCCTTGATCATGTTTTGCTAAACGTTCTTGCTTATCATCTTGCATTTTAACCGCCTTATCTATCTTTTCGGTATATTTACCACTGCTGCAAGCTGTCAGCAGTAGAACGATTAATGTTAAGGCCATTGCTAACTTTTTCAAGTTATTCACTCCTAAGCTTTTAATTTATTTAATCTAGGATTCCCTATCATCCTTTAATACATGTCTAATCATACAACGATACGGGCAAACGTGCCAGTTGAAATAACAAGTTAATAAATGTTAAATAATATAATATTACTTTTATTCCATTTTCGAACTTATACAACTAAAGTATGATGGAATAATATGTGTATTTATAATGTAATTTTGTTACACTATACCTATTCAGTAAAATAGAGGAGTAGATTTAATATGAAGTTCATGACTATCACTGCAGAAGAATTCGATCAATTTACTAAAACACATTTTTCACATTATACCCAATCAAGTATGCATTACCTCACTCGCTCAGAAATGAAACATGATGTTCATTTGGTTGGCGTAAAAGATGACCAGAATGAAGTAATTGCTGCTTGTCTATTAACGGAAGCACCTGCCTTACGCTTCTTTAAATACTTTTACACCCATCGCGGTCCAGTCATGGATTACAGCAATATTGAATTAGTTCATTATTTCTTTAAATCTCTCACAAACTTTTTAAAACAACGCAAATGTCTTTATGTCCTTGTTGATCCATATATTTTAGAGAACTTACATAACGCAGATGGTGAGATTTTAAAATCTTACGACAATCGTGCAGTAATAAAAACATTAGAAGATTTAGGTTATAAACATCAAGGCTGGTCAGTTGGCTACGATATGATGAGTCAAATTCGTTGGCTTTCTGTACTGGATTTAAAAGACAAGAACGAAGATCAATTGATGAAAGAAATGGATTATCAAACGCGTCGCAATATTAAAAAAACCTATGAAATGGGTGTCAAAGTTAAAACATTGCCGATTGAAGACACGCATACGTTTTTCGAGTTATTCCAAATGGCTGAAGAAAAGCATGGTTTTTCATTTAGAGATGAACCTTACTTTATAGAAATGCAAAAAATATACCAAGATCATGCAATGCTAAAATTGGCTTATATCGATTTAAATGATTACTTGGCTACGTTAAAGGCAGATCGTGATAAATTGAAGCAACAGCTTTCAGACATAGAAACTGCTTTACAAGAGAGTCCAAACTCTAATAAAAATAAAAATAAACATACACAAGTAACGCAACAAGTTGCAAGTAATCAACGCAAAATTAAAGAAACTGAAACTCAAATGGATAAAGAAGGTCATATCTTAAATTTAGCGGCTGCATTATATATCTATAACGACCATGAAATGTATTATTTATCCAGTGGTTCAAATCCAAAATACAATGCTTACATGGGTGCATATCGTTTACAATGGGAAATGATTAAATTTGCGAAAGAACATCATCTCGACCGTTACAATTTCTACGGTGTTACTGGAGACTTTAGTGAAGATGCCGAAGATGCTGGCGTACAAAAATTTAAAGAAGGCTTTAACGCTCAAGTATATGAATACATTGGAGATTTTATTAAACCAATTAAACCGGTATTTTATAAACTACAACAATTTATCGCACATAGAAAATAATTAATTGGGTCAGGTTACCTAAAAAATTAAGAAGCAGGACAGAATTCATATAAAAATATCCAGTAAATAACTTTTATAAATTCATTTACTGGCTTCTTTATTTACTCGTATTGTTGGCTCGCTTTCTTAGGGGACAACTTCACCTTGTCCTGTTCATTCAAGAGTCTCACCAAAATACGGCGCATTTATATGTAATTTTATATCAACATAATTAAAAACAGTCTGGGACATCATTATGTTTTAAGTTATGAACTCTATATTGGCAGTAGTTGACTGGATTAAAAATACGCTTATACCAAGCTTTTTCAATCCTAGTCAACCTTGCCGGGGCAAGACTAAGAATTCATTATGAATTCTGTCCCGCTCCCTTTTTTATTTGTCCAAGAACTTTATGCCCCAGACTCCTAATCATTCTATGTTGTTATTCTTCATTAATGACATTCAAAAAGCGTCTTAGCTCATCTGTTTTTGGTTGATTAAATAGTTGTTCTGGTGGACCTTGTTCCCCGATAATGCCGTCATGAATAAACACGATACGGTTAGACACTTCTTTCGCAAAGCGCATTTCATGGGTCACAATAACCATCGTCATTCCCTCATCTGCAAGCTCTCTAATCACTTTCAATACATCTGTAACTAGCTCAGGATCTAGCGCAGATGTAGGTTCATCAAAGAGCATGACCTTAGGATTCATGGCTAATGCACGCGCAATAGCCACACGTTGTTGTTGTCCACCTGATAAAGCGTGGGGACGCTGGTCTTTGACACTTATTAAACCTACCTTTTCTAATAAAGCTAATGCTATACGTTCCGCTTCAGACTTTTTCATTTTCTTAACGGTAACTAATCCTTCCATCACATTCTCTAACGCTGTTTTATGAGGAAAAAGATTATAGCTTTGAAATACCATACCTGATTGTTTACGCACATTAATTTGTGACTTCTTATCATCTGCCGTGTAAGTAACACCGTTAACTGAAACCGTTCCTTCAGTTGGAATTTCCAATGCATTCATCATTCTTAATAATGTTGTTTTACCAGAACCAGAGCGCCCAATAAATGTGATGACTTCTCCTTTTTCTACCGTCAAATTGACGCCTTTAATCACTTCTTTATCATTGAAGGATTTATGAATATTGTTAAGTTCTATCATGAACGATACCCTCTTTCAATTTTAGATTCATATAATCCTTGGAGCACTGAAATAATAAAGCAGACAACCCAATACATGATGGCTACTAAAATATATATTGTAAAATATTCATACGTTGTTGAAGCCACCTCTTGTGCTTTACGGAACATTTCCGCTACTAAAATAAAGCCTAATAGCGATGTATCCTTTATCAAGCTTAAAAATGTGTTTCCTAAAGCAGGGATAGACACACGAATAGCCTGAGGTAAAATGATACGTTGCACCGTTTGACGATAAGTCATCCCAATGGAATATGCTGCTTCAGTTTGTCCTTTCGGAATGGAAATAATACCACCACGAATAATTTCGGATGCATACGCACCTACATTTAGAGATAAACCTATAATTGCAGCAATAACTGGTGCAAGTGTCCATTGATTATCTGCATCACCTGTGATTAATCTTCCTAATTCTGGTATACCATAGAAGATAATAAATAATTGTACAATCATTGGTGTGCCTCGAATAATTGAAACATATATACGTGCAATGGCTCTTAATATTCTACTGGTTGATATTCGCATTAAAGCAGTAAATAATGCAAGAATTAACCCAAGAACAAAAGTCACAATTGTAATCGGAATAGAATATTTAACTAATCCTTCTAACATAGGTCCGAAGGCTTGTCCAGCTGCGTCTAAAGCATGTTGCTGTTCATTATTGAGGTTTAGAAACATCTTCACCAAACCATTTCTTACCTATTTTAGCTAATTCGCCACTATCTTTTATTTTTTTCAAGCCTTCATTAAAGTCTTTAACGACTTTACTGTCAACCTTTTTAGAAAAAGCAAAGCCAGATTTACTTTGTTCTGCCTGACCTTTAATAGCTTTAATCTTAGCGTTCGGTTTTTGTTTTGTGTAGTCTAAATAAGATAAACTATCGTTAAAAGTACCATCAACACGATTAGATAATAATAAGTCCATAGATTGGTTAAATCCATCCACTTTAGTAATATCAGCGCCTTTATCTTTAGCTAATTTACCATAGTTAGATGTAAAGGTTTGCGCTAATTTTTTCCCTTTAACATCGTCAAATGATTTAATATCCTTTTCATTGTCACGCACAACTAACACAGCATTTGAATATGTGTAAGGCGTTGAAAATTGATATTTTTGTTCTCTTTCTTTATTGATGCCTACTTGGTTTGCAATGACGTCAAAACGGCCCGCATCTAAACCAGCAAACATTGAATCCCAAGATGTTTCATTAAATTTAAGTTTATAACCTTCTGCTTTTGCGACTGCTTTAATCACATCTATATCGTAACCAGTTAATTTATCTTGTTTATCATGATACGTAAATGGTGCATAAGTTCCTTCTGTTCCAACCTTTAAGGTTTTATCACTACTCGCTTTATCATCTTTAGATGATCCACCATTTCCACATGCTGCTAATACAAAAACAAGCGCAATTACTGTAAATAAAAGTCTTTTCATCTGAATAGTCCCTCCATATTCCTATTATTTCTATCAGAATAGAATAATTTTAATCCTATCCTTACTATTAGTCAATAAGGAGTTACTCATTACAATCATTTTTCATGCCTTTACATAAGCCTATTGACGCTGATTTTTTAACATAAAAGTAAGTAATAAACTAATAACTGTAATGATAACAGCAAATAAAAATCCAGCATGATAGCCATGTAACACCGCATCAATTTTTATTTGAGCTGTCATCTCAGCTTTGGTCATTCCACTATATTGTTGTATATCTGGCGAAAATGCTTGACTTGCTTGGGAAAGAATAGTGATTAAAGCCGCCGTCCCAATTGATCCAGAGATTTGTTGCGCTGTATTCGTCATGGAAGAGCCATGTGCATTTAACGCATGCGGTAATTGATTCATAGTATGTGTCATAATAGGCATTAAGCTCAGAGCGATACCAATCATTCGTATACCATAAATTGTTGTTAAAATAAGTGCCGACGTATGCTCATCCATAAAAATGAAATAACATGTTGTCACAATAACAATAATGACACCTATAAATGCTAACAATTTCACGCCAAAGCGTTCATATAATGCGCCCGAGATCATTGACATTATTGCCATCACTATTGCACCAGGTAACAACATTAATCCAGAATCTAATGCTGAGCGGTGTAAGACATTTTGTACAAACATCGGCAGCACGGTTTCTGAACCTATCATTGAGATCATTGTTACTGACATAATCGCTAGTCCAACGGCAAATTGCTTATTTTTAAAAACTTCAAAATTCAATAATGGTACGTCAAGTTGATATTGTCGCCACACAAATAAAGCAATAAAAATCACACCAACAATTATAGTTGTCAGCACAATAGGATTATTCCATCCGTCTGTTGCAATAGAGCTCACTCCATAAAGCAAGCCACCAAATCCTAATACTGACATTGTTATGGATAAAGTATCAATTGGGGCATACACTTTTGTGCCAACATTTTTAACCGTTTTTAAAGCAATTAAGAATGTGAATGCTGCAATAGGTGCTACTACGTGAAACAACGCTCTCCAATCTAAATATTCAACTAAATAGCCAGATAATGTCGGCCCAATCGCCGGTGCTAGTCCAATTACCAAGCCAAAGGTCCCCATATATTTGCCGCGTTCATGTGGCTCGAAAATATCTAAAATTGTTGTCATCATCAGTGGCATCATAATGCCAGATCCTAATGCTTGAATAATACGTGCGATTAATAAAACAGAAAAATGAGGACTAAATCCTCCAATTATCGTCCCAATAAAAAAGACAGCAATTCCGACTAGAAACACTTGTCGTGTCGTATAACGCTGAATTATAAAGGCAGACAAAGGAATAACAACACCGTTTGTTAATAAGAATGCTGTTGTTAACCACTGCACTTGTGAATACGCAATATGAAAATCTGCCATAATACTAGGTAACGCGGTTGTTAGCAGTGTTTCATTAAGCAATCCAAAGAATCCGCCAAATAACATCGTGATAATCATTGTAAGTTTTTGTTGTAGTGACATATGTTCCTCCCACTAAAATAACATCATACATTTCATAAATAATAGTTATTTTACTAATAAATTCAACACTCCCCTAATTTTTTGCTTAAAATAAAAATAAATCGTAATAATTCCTATTTACAAAATACTATTAATCCGTCATACTATATGAATAAGGGAGGCGATAATATGAAGCAAGATGTACAAACTGCACGTCGAAACTTAAAAAGCCCTAATATTAAAACTAGAAAACGTGCATTAAAAATTATCAAGCAACATAAACGCAAGTAACCCTATCACTCACTTAATAAATAGAAAACAAATTGTTGCATATTATTTTAATATTTCATTATTCATACTTATCTTTATTCACACTTATACTTTATATTTATCTTTATTTCTTAAGCACTTACATTAAATGACATAAAAGCCATTACGTCGCATTTCACGCAACGTAATGGCTTTGATTTATTAAAGATAATATTTATTTGTAACGTTTAAGTTATCATCTAATTCATAAACAAGTGGCGCACCTGTTTTAATTTCGTAACCGATAATGTCTTCATCTGAAACATCTTCTAAGTATTTGATTAAGGCGCGAATAGAGTTACCATGTGCAGAAACTAATACTGTTTGACCATCTAATAAATGTTGTGAAATATGGTCTGTCCAAATTGGTACAACACGATCTAATGTTGTTTTTAAACTTTCAGAGTATGGCATCATACGTTTATCTAAGTGACGATATTTTCTGCTTTGTAGATATTCTTCGCGTTGTGCTTCTGTTTCAGCTGGTGGTTCAATATCATATGAACGACGCCATTTATGAACTTGTTCTTCACCAAATTCTTTTCGCGCATCATCTTTATTTAATCCTTGAAGCTTACCATAATGTCTTTCATTTAAACGCCAGCTTTTATGCACTGGAATCCATAACTGATCTGATTCTTTAAGGATATAATTTGTAGTTTCTAGCGCTCTTTTTAACAGTGATGTATAGGCTACATCAATTTCGATGTTGTTCTCTTTAACCTTACGTCCAGCTGTGACTGCTTCGTTAATACCTTGTTCAGATAAATCGACATCAGTCCATCCTGTAAATAAGTTTTTTGCGTTCCATTCACTTTGTCCATGTCTACATAAAATTAATTTAGGCATGTAAAACACCTTCCTATAACTGAGATTTTCTTGTTGCAGTGAACAATGTATTTTTTTGTTACTTATATTATAAAACGACTTGCACAAGATTACTATCATTGACATGCTATTTTTGTAATAAATTACCTGAAATTGTGATCTAGCAGTGATATTTGTCGCAAAATTGCAAAAGTTGTTATTAAATTATGAGCTGTTAGTAACCACCAATGACTTAATCTTTGCTATAATTAAGTTTCCGTAATTGATTTTGATAACGTAAATAAGGGAACCGTTTTTCTTCATATTATCCTGTTTATTAAAGGAGTTTTTATTATGAGAAAATCAATATTAGCATTTATCGCTACGGTATCAATTGGGGCAGCAAGTGCTGAAACTTATACACATACGGCACATGCAAATGACTTAACAAATGAACAACAAAAATCAACACCACCTACCACACAGTCTATACAAACAACCTCTTCTCCTGAAAGTGATAACGATGTAGATGCTGTATATGACCGCTTTATGGCTGCAGGTGGGACTGAAGAACTTTGGGAAAAAATTGTGTTACCTGAATCAGGAGGCAATCCGCATGCTAAAAATGGAGAATATTTTGGCTTAGCACAAACTAAGTTATCTTGGGGCTATGGAACCGTTGAACAACAAACACGTGGCATGATTGAATATGCTCAGTCGCGCTATGGTTCAATCAATGCAGCAGTTAGATTTCGGACAACGCATGGATGGTGGTAAGAAAGCACACTAGGAACAGACAGCCATACATTACGGTGTATTGAATATAACAGAAGCGGGACTGAATTCGTAGTCCCGCCCCGGCAAGGTTGACTAGGATGGAAAAAAGCTTGGTATAAGCGTATTTTCAATCCCTTCAACAACTGCCAATATATAGTAAATAGCCTAGAACATAATTACGTTCTAGGCTATTTACTCATAACTTAAAATTTTTTAATTCAAAATCTATTGGTAATATGGTTCAGGATGGACATAAACAGATGAAATTCCCTTACCATGCAGATGGCTTTCAACCCGATCACAAATATCATGTGCCTCTTTAAGCGATAGTTTAGCATCAACAGCAATTGTTACATCTAAAAATATACTGCTACCATGATAACGTCCTTTTAAACTATTCACTTTAATCACATCCGCTACTTCCAACACATCATCACGATATTGTTGTAACTCTTCCTCATTAAAGCCGTCACTTAAGGCAAATATCGATTCTTTAAAAATGCCAAACCCTGTATAGATAATTAAAAAACCTAAAATTGTAGCTAAAATAATATCGACAATTGGTAAACCAAATTGTGTAAACACTAGCCCTATCGCCGTTCCTATACTCACTAAACTATCCGATAAATTATCTTTCGCTGCTGAGTTTAGTGAGCTGCTATTTGTTTTCTTAGCGAGTTGGCGATTAACTATATAAACAGCGAACATGATTATACCGCTAATTGCACTAATCACAATTGTTATCGCGCTTGGTGTGTGGTGGTCTCTTGTAATTAATCTAGGTACATTTTCAATAACAACTTGAATACCTACGAACATGATTATAAATGATACTAATAATGTTGATATATTCTCTGATTTTAAGTGACCATAAGGATGATTTTTATCTGCAGGTTTAATCGATATTTTCAAGCCTACAATCACTGCCAATGACACTACAATATCTGTCATATTATTTAAGGCATCCGCTCTTACTGCCGCAGAATCATAAATAAAACCTGTAAGATATTTCGTAACAGATAAAATAATATAAACAATCAAACTGAGATACGCGCCACGCTGTGCCAGTTTTAAATTTTCACTTTGCGACATTCAACTAACCACCTTAACATCCTTTATTAAAGCTAGTATGAATGAATTTTAATTGTTTTACAATAATTATTAATTTCGATATTTTTTGTAATAATAACATAACTATTTTATTAGAAGCACCTAAAATTTTAGTTATAATCACATACACTTTATGACACGTTAAAATTTGTCTCTAAGTATCCATTTAGACATAACAAATGTAATCGGTATGGTTATGATTAAACCGGCAAATGGTGCTATTTCTGATGGAAAATGTAGCCAGCGGACAAATATATATAATAACGCCGTTTGCATTCCCATATTGACAACTTGTGTAAACGGAAAACTTAAAAATTTAACTAGTGTCGGTTTAACTTTATAAACAAAATAACAATTTAAATAGTATGAAATAACAAAACTAACTACAAAACCGGTAATGTGGCTCACCATATAGTTTATGTCGAAGACCTTTAACAGTAATAAATAAACAATATAATAGTTTAGCGTATTGATGCCACCTACTATAATAAATCTTAAAATTTCATAATGTGTTGCATTTAATTTCATGATTGATTCCTCATTACCCTTCATCTTCTTTATTAAGACAGCGCCTATATTATCGTTTCTCGTACAAATAATATGCTATTAGTGTATTATTTTTCAAGCTATTTCTACTATAATAATAGTATAGCAATAAATGTCATAGACAAGGAGTGGCTTTATGTCCATAAAACATATTGTTATCGCACCAGATTCATTTAAAGAAAGCATGTCTGCTAAACAAGCAAGCATTGCCATCAAAGAAGGCTTTGAACGTGTTTTTAATAATACTGTTCATTATGAACTCATTCCTATGGCAGACGGTGGCGAAGGAACAACAGCAGCGTTAGTGGAAGCATTAAATGCTGATTGGCGATATATTCGTGTACGAGATCCATTATCACGACCAATTATGGCTGGATATGCCATTACACCGAATAAAGATACAGCAATCATTGAAATGGCAGCAGCTTCTGGACTCCATCTTGTTCAAGCTAGTGAACGTAATCCATTAATAACGTCCACGATTGGTACTGGCGATATCATTCTTGATGCATTGAATCAAGGTGTTAAACGTATCATTCTTGGTATTGGAGGTAGTGCAACAAATGATGGTGGTGCAGGCATGTTAACTGCACTTGGGGTTCAATTTCTCGACAACAATCATCAAATCTTACCACAAGGTGGCGGTGCGCTTGCTCAATTATCGAAAATTGACAGCACAAACCTTGATAAACGTTTAGCAAAAGTAACGTTTAAAGTTGCCTGTGATGTAACTAATCCATTATTGGGATTACAAGGTGCCAGTGTTGTTTATGGTCCACAAAAAGGTGCAACCGAAAAAATGATACCAAAGTTGGATTCCGCCTTGGCAAACTATCATGATAAAATAAAAATAGCTTTAAACAAAGATGTAAAAGATATCCCAGGGGCTGGTGCAGCTGGTGGCTTAGGGACTGGTCTACTTGCCTTTTGCCAAGTCACAATGATGAAAGGCATCGAGCTTGTATTAGAAGAAACTCAATTTAAATCTTATGCCGCGCAAGCAAATTTAGTCATTACTGGTGAAGGAAAGATAGATGGGCAAACAATTTATGGAAAAACACCTATTGGAGTAGCTAAAGCAGCTAAACAATTTCATTGTCCAGTCATCGCTATTTGTGGCTCATTAGGTGACAACTATGAAGCAGTGTATCATCACGGCATCGATAGTGTCTTTAGCATCATTGAACAGCCTGAGACATTAGATCACTTATTAGAGCATGGATATGATAATATGGTAAAAACTGCTGAAAATATTGCACGCTTGATTAAACTCTCATCGTCTTTTCAGCTCTTAAACAAACAAAACAACTGATTAAGTATTTCCCAGAAAATATTAGAGGTGATGTTACATGAAACGAACAGAAAAATATAGAGACAGTTATGAACAAGATAAAGAATATCAAAATCAGCAACAACGTCAGCAACACGCGCGTTATCAACAACAACGTTATACAAACCAACAGCAAGCACAATATCAAAATAACGGAGATAGATATCGTCAACAGCAAGCACGTTATGATGAAAATGGCAATCGTTATTACAATGATCGTGATTTTCGTAGAGAACAACAGTTAGAAGAAGATAATATAAGACAGAAAAAGTCTAAAAAATGGTTATATATTATCATCGCCCTGCTTTTAATTGTCGTTGCCGTGTTTGTGACACTTGCATTTATGGGTGGAGATAGTAATAGCGATAAAGTAAGTAACGATCCCAACGTATCACAGAACTACCAAAAACAAGTCAAAGATAAAGACGATAGTATTACAAGTCAAATTGAAGCGGCTAAAAATGATATCAAAGACAAAGTCAACACAGACAATACGATTCAAAAACTACAACAAGAAATCAATAGCTTAAAACAAAATGAACAAAATAATGCAGATTCAAAATTCACTAAATTTTATCAAGATCAGTTAGATAAATTAAAAAATGCCAACCAAGCACAACAAAACAATGCAGACCAAAGTAAAGTTGAAGGTATGCTTGATGATATCAATACTAAATTTGATAGTCTTAAAGACAAAATAGAAAATTTTATCAATAGTTTTAGTGGGAAATAAGTTACTCATTAAAGTTGAAGACCATTAGGTAACATTTTAATATATGAGCAGGACTGAAATCATTATAATGACGTTAGATTTCCGTCCTGCTCTTTTTCTTTTTTGCTTAATGCACTATCACAGCTATTTATATTATGGCAAAATGTTGGTATAATTAAAAAATTAAAATATTTAAAATAAAACATGAATTTAACATTCGAGGAGTCTTTTATGTCTCAGTCATTTCGTACGTTTCCTATTACTTTGTTAATCATATTAGGTGTTATTACTGCCTTTGGCCCTATGACCATTGATATGTATGTTCCTTCATTACCTAATGTACAACATCATTTCGGGTCATCCACATCAGAAGTTCAATTAACGCTATCCTTTACTATGATAGGCTTAGCCATTGGTCAATTTTTATTTGGTCCGTTATCAGATGCATTTGGTCGTAAAAAAGTTTTATTAATGATTTTAACGATATTTTTAATTGCTTCATTCGCGGCAACGCTAACGGACCACTTACCTCTATTTTTAATTTTACGTTTTGTTCAAGGCTTAACTGGTGGTGGTGCCATCGTTATAGCCAAAGCTTCAGCTGGTGATAAACTCCATGGCAATGCGTTGGCTAAGTTTTTGGCGGCGCTAATGGGTGTCAATGGAATAATTACAATTATCGCACCATTGATTGGTGGTTGGTCACTTAAACTAGGGTCATGGCATGTCATCTTTATTGTGCTAACAATTGTCACATTTATACTTATTATAGGTGTATTATCGCAAATGCCAGAAACAGCAAAAGATACACATTCCAAATTAAACTTTAGCCACATTTTTTCAGACTTTGGACAACTGTTGCGTAAACCCAAATTTGTCATTCCTATGCTATTACAAGGATTGACATATGTGATGTTATTTAGTTACTCATCTGCATCACCTTTTATTACACAAAAAATATATACACTTACCCCGCAACAATTTAGTCTGATGTTTGCAATTAATGGCATTGGGTTAATAGTTGTCAGTCAAATTGTGGCGACATTAGTTGAATATATCCATAGACACACCTTATTAGTTTATTTAAGTATCATACAAATTATTGGCGTAATTCTAATTGTTATAACTTTAACATATCATCTACCTATATCTGTATTGATGATTTCGTTCTTTATTAATATTTGTCCAGTTTCCTCTATTGGGCCTTTGGGTTTTTCAATGGCAATGGAAGAACGTACTGGTGGTAGTGGCAACGCATCAAGTTTACTAGGTTTGTTCCAATTTATTCTTGGCGGCATGATTTCACCACTTGTAGGCTTAGCAGGTCAATTTAATCCAATGCCCTACTTAATTATCATTAGTACTACAGCTGCCGTGTTCATTATTTTACAATTTACTTATTTTAAAATTAATAAGCCGTATATTAAATAAAATATATCCGTTTGGGACATCATTATATTTTAAGCTATGAACTAAATATTGGCAGTAGTTGACTGGAATGAAAATACACTTATATCAAGCTTGTTTCAATCCTAGTCAACCTTGTCGAAGCGGGACTATGAATTCATAATGAATGCTGTCCCGCTTCTATATTTTTATAACATTACCGTTTCGTTGTTAACTTGCTTACCTTATTCCGACTCTATCGGAAGCCATATTTCAGCTACATAATCATCACTTTCAATATCTCCTGGCAGGTAAAGTTCAAAGAAATTGGCATCTTTGATACGAAAACCTTCGCGTGGCAACAAGTTTACATGAATATGGCGCATTGTGCGTTGTATAGAATCTGGAAAAGGTCCACTTGTCGTCACAACTAAATAATCACCTTTGACTAATTGAACCTTTGAATATCCCTCATGCGGTATAGATTGATTTGTGACACCTATTAAATAATCCATTCGCCCGTCTTCGTGTGAAATACACACGCCTAATAAGCCATTTAGTGTGCCATCACTGTGGCGTGCTAATTCTTCATCGATATGTGCACTTATCACATCCTCCCAAAATGATGCAATATGTTTTTGAGCTTGTGTACCACTTCGATAACTTCGATGAAAACCAACAACTTGTATTTCTTCTAGCTGTTCTAATCTATATTGCATAAATCTATCCCCTTTTTATTTTTCTATAATTATTATAGCCACAAAATGAATCATTTAATCTAGTAGTCAAAACTTTTTAATATACGAATTTGGCATTGCGTTATATAATAAGTTGTATTATTTTTGGACAGTGTGTTTACACGTACCGAGGAGAACGATGTCATGAGTAAAACAATCTTAAACGTTAAACCAATCAGCCAACTTTTCCCTTTACCCTTAGTTATGGGATGCGAAGGCGTTTCTGCAGCAATGTTGCTGCAATATAATCATCATACTACGAAAGCCACAGATATTATGAAAAACTGGCCGACACATAAAAATAATCCGTATAAAGGTTATGTTGGTCATCAATTATTTATTAAGTTTGGACATCACCAAACGATTTTTCCTGAAGCGTTTGTCCCACATCTTCAACAATTTGATGCACGCGTCAGCAATGGTACAGGACATGCATTATCCGAACTTGAACAGATTATTGATCAAGGCCAACCTGTCATTATTTATCACACAAGTTTAGGACAAAAGCCATTACACAAAATCTATCATTTCGATCAAAAACCTACGCCGACCGTCGCAAATATTCATGTGACATTATTAATTGGCTACGACGATACCCATTATTACTACATAGATCCATTATGGAGTCACCTAGGTTGGAAAATTGTCTTTCCAGCTATATTACCAAATAAATTTCAAATCATTAAAATTAGTAAACAAAAAATGGCTACGAGTTATAATGCACCTGGTCAAAAATGCATTTATATCAATCCTAACAGTGAACAACCTAATAACCTCTCAAGTAATAGGTAACTTCGAAATGCATATTAAATACAAACAGAGCATGCTCTGTTTGTATTTGTCTATAAGTATTTCATTTATATTCGCTCTCTTATTTTAATTCGTTTTTAGAACCTCTTACCATGTAATTAATGTATGATACTTATCATTTTTAATCATTTAGCAACCTATGTTTCTTGTTAATCATTAATTGTAAAATCCATTAATGCATGATTGACTTCTGATATGATATCATCCGTTCGCCATTGCCGTTGATAGCCAAGACATGGGCAAAGATACGTTATGCCATTTTCTGTCAGTTCTTTTCTAAAATGCACATGCCCCATAATGCTATAACGTACAGGATAATCCTGATAGATACTGTCAATGTCTGTCGTCCCAATATAAGCATTAAAAAAATCAAATAGACGATGTGGTGTCGGAACCATAAATGCAGGGTGAGTCACAATATGCGTTACTATAATAAGTTTTCTTGGTGCTACTTGTGAAGCATGCGCTCGTAATTCATCAGCAAACTGTTTTGATAATTGCCGATCATCCACTGTCCAATCAATACGGACTTTGTCTTGCCAGGTCGCCCCATAATGCTTGCCGCTTTGTAACTGTTCTTCTGAAAAACGTTCATGTGCATAGCTATAATCATACCAAGCCGTTGAGCCTATAATTGCCCAATTGTCATTGATAATATAAGGCTGTGTCATGAGACACTCTGGTTGTTGACGAAAAGATGTGACAATATCAGTTGAGCTATGATCTAATTGATCTGACCAATAGTCATGATTGCCAGGTACAAATAGCACAGGAATATTTATTTGGGCTTTAACTTGAGAGATAAACGCACACGTCATTTGATAATTGTTAGAAATATCTCCGGCTATAATTAATAAATCCAATTGCCGCTTGATGGCACAGTCAACCAAAGCCTGCATGTAACCTTCACTATTTATATAAGTATGTCGATCGATATGTAAATCTGAAATAGTGCCTATTTTCATAAAACTTCCTACTTTGCTTGTTACTTATAATCATTATGTCACAAGCACTACACATTTTAAAATTTTGAAACTTACATATACCTAAAGATAATTGTAATTTCTATAATTAACTGTATAATAAAACCATATTTCATCATAATTACACATAAATATACATTATTATGACCTATAAAAAATATTTGACCTCAAAGTTTAAATAGCATATTTAGCTATGATTTCGACAAGCTTATCGTTTATATGGAGGATGACTTTATGGCACAGCAATTACAAAGAGAATTAAGCAATCGTCATATCCAATTAATAGCCATTGGTGGCGCTATTGGCACTGGTCTCTTTTTAGGTTCAGGCCAAACCATTTCGTTAACTGGCCCTTCCATATTATTGGCATATATGATTATTGGCATGGTGTTATTTGCTTTTATGCGTGCTTTAGGAGAGTTGTTGCTAAGTAATACGCAATACAATTCCTTTGTAGACATTGCCAATGACTTTCTCGGTCCTTTTGGCGGCTTTGTAATTGGATGGACGTATTGGATTAGTTGGATTATTTCCAGCATGTCAGACTTGACAGCTATGGGACAGTATTTTAGCTTTTGGTTTCCCAATTTTCCCCACTGGATTACGGTTTTATCTATCGTATTTATGCTAACTTTATTTAATTTATTAGGGGCGAAATTATTTGGGGAAATCGAGTTTTGGTTCGCGATTATTAAAATTATAACAATTGTCGCCATTATCCTTATAGGTTTGGTGATTATTTTATTTGGAATACACACTTATTATGGACAAGCTTCTTTTACTAATTTGGCACAGTATCAAGGGCTGTTTCCTCATGGTTCATTTGGCTTTTTAATGTCATTTCAAATTGCACTATACTCATTTGTTGGTATCGAATTAATTGGTGTCACTGCTGGGGAAACGAAGCATCCAGAAAAAACGATTCCACAGGCTATTAATAATGTACCTGTTCGCATATTATTATTTTATATTGGTAGTTTACTGGTCATCATGTCTGTGATTCCATGGGATAAAATTGGTACAAACAGTAGTCCTTTCGTAACAATGTTTAAATTAATCGGTATTCCATTTGCGGCTGGTATTGTCAATTTCGTTGTGTTAACTGCTGCCGCTTCTGCAACAAATAGTGGCATCTATTCCAATAGTCGTATTTTATTTGGATTGGCTAAAAGAGGCTTAGGCCCTCAACCGTTAACAAAAACAAATCATCATGGTGTTCCTTTTATTGCCATGCTAATATCGTCAGTCATCTTATTAGTAGCCGTATTACTCAATTATATATTTCCTAACGCGATACAATTATTTATCTATGTAACAACGCTATCTACTGTGCTCTTTATAGTGGTATGGTCCATGATTGTTGTGTCTTATATCAAATATGTACGTCAGCATCCCCAACAACATAAACAAAATACATTTAAATTATTAGGCGGACAGTGGATGGCCTATGTTATTTTAGGTGTCTTTGCTTTGATTTTCATTTTATTATTCTTTAGTAAAGAAACAAGAATGGCTCTATTTATCTCACCAATTTGGTTTATCTTTTTATTTCTTTTCTATCGGCGTCGCCTTGCAACAAAGATTAAAGAATAAATATCAAAAATATTCATCCCTCAATCACTTTAATATCGTGACTGAGGGATACTTTTTAACACTTCTTTATTTCATTCTAGGTACTTCATGATAAAATAACTATATTATCTATACTAGAAGGAGTGCGTTATGGAATTACTTGAAGCTTTCTTATTATTTATTACTGCAGTGATTATCAGTTCGATTATTTATAATCGCTTTCCTAAAATTCCTGCTGCATTTATACAAATCGCCTTGGGTGTCTGTTTATTCATACTCCCCATTCCGATTCACTTTAAATTTGATTCTGAAGTCTTCATGTTTGCGGTCATTGCACCGTTATTATTTGTTGAAGGCACTCACGTGTCGCGTACAAAGCTGATGGAGTACAAAAAGCCCATCGTCTTAATGGCCATGGCGTTAGTATTCGCAACAGTTATTGGTGTCGGCTATTTTATTCATTGGATTTGGCCTGATTTACCTATGCCAGCAGCTTTTGCTATTGCAGCGATTTTATGTCCGACTGACGCTGTAGCAGTATCCGCTATTACAAAAGGAAAAATGTTACCCAAAGGCTCAATGGCTATCTTAGAAGGCGAATCATTACTCAATGATGCTGCAGGTATCATTTCCTTTAAAATTGCAGTAACAGCCTTAGTTACAGGGTCATTTTCTGCCTTTCATGCCATAGGACAATTTATTGTGTCCACTATTTTAGGTATTTTAATTGGCATTATCATTGGCACTTTGGTAGTTCGTTTACGTATTTATCTTACAGCAAATAAAGGTTTAAAAGATAACAATACATTAACATTTATCCAACTTTTGACACCTTTTGTTGTTTATTTTATTGCCGAAGAACTACATGCATCTGGAATTATTGCCGTCGTCATTGCTGGTCTCATTCATGGCTTAGAGCGTGACCGTCTCATTCGTGCCCAAACGGAATTACAAATGAACTACAACCAGATTTGGACTACACTGAGTTATGCATTAAATGGCTTCGTTTTCGTAGTACTTGGCTTTATCGTTCCTGAAGTTGTGGATGAAATTATTCGCGTAGAGCCAGAAAATATTATGTTTTTAATTGGCATTACGCTTAGTATTGCCGTAGCCATTTATGTTTTTCGTTATATATGGGTGTATATTTGGTTTAAGGACTTTTATGCCCCTAAAAATGTGCAGTCTTATTTGGATGATGACAGTGGTTCTATTCCAACACGTAGTCGTTATGCATTTATCATGACGATGTGCGGTATTCACGGTACCATTTCATTATCAATGGCTTTAACACTTCCAGAATTAGTAGGTCAACAGCAACATTTTGAATATCGTAATGATTTATTATTTATCGCAGCCTTAATGGTGTTAATTAGCCTGATCTTAGCGCAAATTATACTGCCGCTCATCACACCATCAGCACATGAGACAGATTTCCAAGGAATGAGCTATCAATCGGCAAAGATTTTCATTGTACAGCAAGTCA
Source organism: Staphylococcus sp. HMSC62D11 (assembly GCF_001839145.1). Lineage (NCBI taxonomy): Bacteria > Bacillati > Bacillota > Bacilli > Caryophanales > Staphylococcaceae > Staphylococcus > Staphylococcus sp. HMSC62D11. Next base: position 42,652 of record NZ_KV840199.1, read on the forward strand.
TTGACTCTTTTAAAGAAAAGTCAACCTCACAGCCAGACATTGACTATCGACCAATTTTAAACCAATACTTTAATGAATTATCTTTCTTATTAAATATAGAGCCTGATAATAAAAATACAAAGGAATTGCGCCGTTTAGAAGATATTGCAGAAAAAATAGAGACAGAAACGTTAGAACGTTTAATTGCTAAAGGAAGTATCACTAAGCAAGATATTTCGAATTATCGAGGTGTAATTGAATATTCTCAATTTTTTAGAGAAGCATCTTTCATCAAAAAGCTCTCACGCTTTATCAAATTATTCTATCTACGCCTTAAAGCACTTAAAAGCAGTGACAAATCTGAGCGTAATGATATACGTCAAAAATATCAAGATGGCTTTAAGCATGTGCAAAAAATTATGCGTATCGTCAACCATAATATCATCTTAAAAATGCGTGAAGAACAACATAGTGGTAACGTACTTGAAGTAAGCTTGGTCATTAATCGCTATACGAACCTTACTCAAACCTTACGTCAAAGTGCTTCAAAAATAAAAGCACGCCAAAAAAACGAATTAATTGTTAGCAATGAAACCCAACAATCATTAAAATTACAAGCACTATATACACAACGTGACGTACTCGATAAACTGATTGCCAACAATAAAATAACGAATGATATCGCGAAGCAAATTCGTGAAAATATCAACTATAATGAAATTGTGTTAGCCAGTGAATCAACACATTAATTGTACAAATATAAAGGTACGACCTCCTTAACTATGGAAGTCGTACCTTTTTAATGAATTTAAGAATCATGTACACCTTGGTCTAATACTTCTTTTTGCTCTTTAATGAATTTCATCATAGATAGATAATTACTGTTACCAAAATCCCTAGAACCACTCATAAATTCAATACCACTTAAATAAGCAACTTGTGGTTCTTTATCACTATTATAATTAAACGGTGAGAAAGTATAGAAAGCAAGTACTGGCACTTGATCTTCTTTCTTTTTCGCTGGTGCTTTAGCGATGACTGATACATTGACTAATGGAATACCAGAATATTTCATTTGTCCTATACCGTAAGACACTGGTTTAGGAGCTACCAATTGATTTAATGTTTTAATGTCTTTCATTTTGTCACCATCTAAAGCTTTTGCAAAATCAGCTGTATAGAATCCTGGTTCGATTGACGCATAAACGAGTTTACCATCTTTATATTTAGTTAAAATCTCAGCATAAAACTCTGGGATATTGCTCTTTCCTATTTTCTTACCACTTGGATCAACATACCAATAGTCAATTTGTTTCAGACCACCTGGATTTTTTATTTCTTTACGTTTAACACCTTTTTTATCTTTAAAGAAGTCATCAACTTCTTTCATAGATGCCCCTTTTGATTCTTTAACATAGTTATAATCTGCAATTTCAACCTTTTTCATAAGTTCTTTATAATCTTTCCAACCTTGCATACCTGTTTTATTTGTTAATGACTTTTCAGTAACAAGTGGATCCAACTTGCCCATGATGTCTACTTTTTCTTTTTTACTTGCTTTCTTTTCTAATTCTTTATATTCTTTTTCTTTGTCAGTCATCTTATCGTCATCTTTAATTTTAACTGTTTCAGTATCTGTTTTAGATGATTTATCCGATTTGGTTGATGACTCTTTGTTATCATTATCATGGTGTGAGCAACCAGCTAATGTAAGTCCTAATGCAAGTAAAATCATAACTATACCTTTACGCATATTTGTTCCTCTTCTCTATTCGTATTTAATACTAGCGTCATACAATTCAAAAACGATGTTATATTTAAATTTTACAATAGTTGACTTACTATTTAAATAACTTTTTTAATATTTTAAGCAAAATAAAAAAGAAATCCGTATAGCACATAAATTTCTATGACATGTTAAAAAAGGAGCGGAACAGAATTCATTATGAATTCGTAGTCCCGCCCCGGCAAGATTGACTCGGATTGAAAAAGCTTGGTATACGCATATTTTCAATCCAGTCAACGACTGCCAATATATGGCATTCATAGCCTAAAACATAATGATGTCCCAGACTTTTTATGCTTTTATTTTTGGATTTATATCCCCGTCTAACCTTTATCATCTGTACAACAGGGTTTAATTATTTTTTTAACTTATACGGAATCGTCGCAAGAATAACATTTTTTTGATAGAATAAATGCATTTTCAAGCGAATACTCGTTTGATTGTGTAAAAAGTTATGCCATGGCTTTTTAGTTACAAATTGAGGTACAACCACGGTGATGACATAGTTCTTATCATTAGCTTTTTTATTAATTTTATCAATAAAGCGTGATATTGGACGTATCACACTACGATATTCTGAACGTAAAATAACCAAACGTATATCTGGAAAATGAGCTTTCCATTTATTTTGCAAACATGTTTCATCTTTATCTCCAAATGACACATGCACAGCAATGACGTCATCTGCAATCATTTGCGCGTAATAAATAGATTTATCAACGGCAGATGTAATACTACTAATCGGTACTAATGCTAAATTTTTATCCACGATTGGCATGTCTTGAATCATCGCATTTGAACGTAATTGTTCGGCAATATCTCTATAATGCATTCGTATTTTTAAGAAGCCAATAACGACGATTGGCAAGAAAATGAGAATTGGCCAAACCTGATTAAATTTCGTAATTAAGAATATCATAAATACGACAAAAGTAATGGTACCACCAACTGCATTCGCAATCAGTTTGACAGCCCATCCTTTTTCTCGACCCTTTATCCATTTAATGACCATACCAAACTGGGCTAATGTAAATGGAATAAATACACCTGTGGCATATAATGGAATGAGATTTTCAGTCTTACCATCAAATAAGATAATTAAAATAATCGCAAGTACTCCTAAGACGATGATAGAGTTAGAATAACCTAATCTATCACCTCTCGCCGTAAACATGACTGGCATATATTTATCTTTAGCCATGCTTGCAGCTAGCATTGGAAAGGCCGTAAAACCTGTATTTGCAGCAAGAACTAGAATCATTACTGTCGTAGCCTGTACAAAATAATATGCCACATTCTGGCCTAATACATGTTTAGCTAATTGTGATAGTACCGTTGTTTCTTCTTGTGGTAAAATGCCATACCAATATGATAAGCCTACGATGCCCACTAATAAGAAGCCCAAAATACTACCCATAGCGATAAGTGTTTTAACTGCGTTATTAGGTCCTGGTTCTTTAAAGTTTGTTACAGCATTAGAAATCGCTTCTACCCCAGTTAATGACGATGCCCCAGAAGAAAATGCTTTTAATAGCAAGAATAAGCTTACTCCTGGCACAGCCGTTCCTACAGCTGATTGCATGTGTGGTTCTGCCTGACCTGTAGCTACTTTAAATGTTCCTATAATAATCATCACAATAAGGCCCACAATAAATAAATACACCGGATAAGATAACACCGTAGCAGATTCTGTTAAACCACGTAAATTTAACAATAAAATAAACAATACTAATAAACATGCAATTAACACTTTATGTGAATAAAGTGTTGGAATTGCAGCAACAAGTGCATCTGCACCTGATGAAATACTTACCGCTACCGTCAATATATAATCGACAAGCAAAGAGCCACCTGCGAGTAAGCCCCATTTTTCTCCCAAATTAGATTTCGATACCATATAGGCACCGCCACCTTTAGGGTAAGCATAAATGATTTGTCTATATGATAGTGTCAATGCTGCTAACAAGATAAGCACTGCAACTGCAATTGGTAAGGTATACCATGCTGCTGCAGCACCTACAATAGACAAGGTAAGCAGAATTTGTTCTGGACCATAAGCCACGGATGACAAGGCATCCGAAGATAAAATCGCTAATGCTTTAAATTTACTAATCTTTTCATTCTTTAATTCTCTATTTCTTTTAGGTTTGCCAATAATTAGTCTTTTAAATTGATTGAACATAACTACTCTTCCTTATTTATTACGTTTCGATGGATAAACTATACTCCCATCTCTAAGAAAAGTATACCGCTGTCATAGAAATTTAATAAATATTTTTGCCCAATTTGTTACAAATTGCCATAAATATTTAACTGCTTTACTATTGTTTTTATATTATAAAATAATTGCCAACAATATACGGAGCCCTTTATTGCGCGTTTTATAATTAAAATTGTTATAATGAGCATATGTTTTAAAATGAGTTGAGTGCAATAATTTAGCAAAATTAGGGGTAAATCACGTTGAAGAAGAAAATATTTGCCTTTTTAGGCGGAACCATCTTTGTGGTCACTATACTTACGATCGCCATGATAATCAATCACCATATTAATCAGAAGAAGACAGAAACGATGTTATCTAAGTCATCACAACATTATATAGATAAAATTATCACAAGTGAAATGGATAGTGGACATATTCCCGGACTATCTGTGTTGATTATGAAAGATAATAAAGTCTATTTAAATAAAGGATATGGCTATGCAAATACCAGTACTAAGGTAAAAGCCACACCGAAAACACGTTATGAAATTGCTTCAAATACAAAAGCTTTTACAGGCTATGCAATTTTACAATTAGAAAATGAAGGCAAACTGCATCTATCAGATAAAGTTTCTAAATATGTTCCTGGTTTTTATATGAAATATAAAGATAAGAGAATAGATGATATCACGATAAATCAGTTGATTGCACAAACGAGTGGCATTCCTGGAGATATTACAGATAATGACACCATTACCAGTAAAAATGATAGTCTAAGTGGTATCGTTGATAGCATAAAAGGACGTGAACTCAATAATAAACCAGGTGATCAATTTGAATATTCAAATATGAATTACGACATTTTGGGATTAATTGTGCAAAAGGTCTCAGGCCAATCTTATTCTAGTTACCTTGAAAACCAAATTTTCTCACCACTCAATATGCATCAAACCTATGTTAAAGGTGATACCGAGAAAAAAGGTTCAACAGCTCAAGGTTATGAAATCAAGCATGGCAAAGCCGTAAAAGATAATCCTAAATATAATGTTGGTGATGGCCCAGCCGCTTATATGGTATCTAGTACAAGAGATTTAGAATCATGGATGAGCCGTCAACTTAACCCAACACAAGCCACGCAATCTTTAGTTCAGTCTTCACATAAGCCGAAAGTTAAAACGGCAGACGATAATAAAGCGCCTAGTTATGCAACTGGCTGGTTCGTTGATGACTCAGAAGCAAATACAATTGTATATCATCCTGGTACCCTTGAGAACTTCTCATCGTATATCTTGCTAAATAAAAAGAAAAACTATGGCATTGTTGTGCTGGCCAATGCCTATTCAGATAAAACACCTGACATAGCTGAAGATTTGAACAGTCAAATTTTAAATAACAAAAATTACACAACAATTGAAAATGCAATTAATCAAAGTTCATTAGTTTCTTACGTCATTATCACTTTAAGTCTGTTCATCACAATTGCCATTGCTTTTTACATGTTACGTCGAATAATCAATATCTATCACGGTACATTTGTCATTCATGTTCAATGGAAACTTTTAGGTTACTTTTTAATTATTATGGCTGTCTTTATTAGTCTCATGACAGCTATCTATTTGCTACCAGATTTAGTTATGGGCAACACCAATTGGGACTTTATCATGGTATGGTTACCACTGCATGCCAAACTGGCATTGTGGTCTGTTATGCTCACTATCTTATGCGCTACTATCACATTAGTAACGATGCTATTCTCTAAGAAAAAAAGATAAATTTTATCGTTAAACCTAATTAATTTGAAATAAAAATTAATTAGGTTTAGTTATTTTTTTAATCTTTGTGTTATGCTATGTTTAACAATTATTTGTTGAAGGAGCTTAGCAATGAATAAACATACACGACTCTTATTCTTTAGCTGCATACTGCTACTAGCTGGCTGTAATTATTCAAAAAAACAACATCAAACGGGATTCTTTTTTTATGTATTTGTTAAACCTATCGATTGGCTGTTACACAGCATAGGTCAACTCTTTCACAGCTATGGTATTGCTATTATTCTCATTGTCATCATTATTCGTTCCATTCTGTTACCGCTAATGTTAAATCAAATGAAACAAATGCATACATTACGAGAAAAACGTGCCATCGTACAAGATGAAATAAGTGACATTCAAACACAAATGCGCCAAGCTTCAACGCCAGAGATTCGTAAAGAAGCGAATCAATTGTTGTTAGCTAAATATAAAGAATATGGTATTAGTCCATTTAAAAGTATTTTAGGATCTCTTCCAATCTTTATTCAAATTCCAATCATTTTAGGATTGTTAGCTTGCATTAAGCATCCAACCTCTGATGCATTGGCACAACATCCACATTTTTTATGGTTTAACCTCATGCATCCAGATATTTGGTTGGCATTGTTAGCTGGTTTACTTTACTTCATTCAACCACTGGTCAATGCAATCCATTATCCTAAAGGACAACGCAAAACTTATTATACTATGATGGTGCTTTCTCCTTTATTCATCGTTTATGCTTCGCTGCATTCAGCTGCAGCTATTAGTCTCTATTGGGTTGTTAGTGCTTCATTCTTAATTGTACAAACTCATTTTGGCCATCGTCGATATAAGAAACAAGCTCAGGCGGCAGCAATACAACTTGAAAACTACATCGCCCAACGTGATCAAACATCTTCACAACACTGACATATGTAAAAAGCACGCAAGTCCTCCACCGAAGACGCGCGTGCTTTCTATTATCTCGCTTAATTATTGAATTGGATTCATGCCATCTTTCCATGATTTATATTGTAGCGTGCCACCTTGTGACTTAAATTTCTCATTTGATACGCCACGTTCGAATGGCTCTGAAGGTGTAATATTCACTTTAGGATTAACCTTTAGTTGTTGTTTATACCATTGTGCAAAGTCAGAACCTTTGACCGGTTCATCATCTGCAACATTATAAATACCGTTAGCAATTAACTTTGCTTGGATAGAAGTTTCTACAGCATCATCTAAATGAACAAATGACGTCACACCATCTGATAATGTTACCTCACCATCAATAAATTGATTATAAATCATGCCATCCTTGCCATACCATGTTCCTGGACCATATAACCAACCAAAGCGTAAAACTACATAATTATCCATACGTGCTGTTTGTTCCTCTAAACCTTCAACACCTTCAACCGTAATTTTACGATCACCAGTAGAATGATCATCTAATGGTGTCTCTTCTGTAGCTAAACCTTCTCCAGGTTCATAAGTAAATGCGATACTTTGGGCAATGACTTTTTTCACATGATGTTTTAATGCAGCATCAATTAAATTTTTAGAGCCATCAATACGTACTTTTGTATTTGCTGCCATATCAACCTTTTTCAAATCTGTGATTTGATTAATAATTATTTCGGGTTGAAAGTCAGCAATCGCTGCTTCAATCGTGTCAGCTTTTAATATATCTCCAATGTATGCTTTAACATTTGCAGCTTCTAATCTTTGCTTGCCTTGCTCAGAAGTCGTAAAGCCAGCTACATCGTACCCTTCTTCTAATAGACGTTGCGTTAATTTTGTACCAATTAGTCCTGTCGCACCTGTTACAAATATTTTTACCATATGACGTCACCTCGTCCTTATTTTATCATCGTAGCACTCAACAATATGTTGCAGCATTAAAGTTAACACTAGTTACATTTCACATGTGCACATTGTGTTTAAAAACATTTTTTAAAATTAATAATGTAATATGCATACTTTAAAGTTGATTTTTAAATAGTAACATATCAAACAGCTGAACTCCATTATCACAAACTGGATAGTCATAATTGGTAATAAAAAACTTTCTTTGTTTCAACATACTTAAAACCAAGACTACGATAAAATGATTGTGTTACAGGACTATCACTTGTACCACCATACATTGTCGTACCACGATAGTCAGTAAAATTTTGTTCCATTAAACGTCTATCAAGCCCTTGGCACTGGTAATTGATGTCAACAGCAATATTTTTAATTTCATAGAAATACGTATTTCGCATGGCAATCACTGCAATGGTGATAAACGTTTCTCTCTCTAAATAACCCACGACGTATGATCATATGGATCATAAAGATAACGCAGTATAGCTTATCGTACAGGATTCTTAGTTATCACTCGATATATCAGTTCTTCCATCGTCTATTCCTTTTGTAAAAAAAGACTGAGCATACACATTATCAATTGGTAATTAATTATAATGCTTGGTCTCAGTCTTTCATTAGTGATTTTATTTCGCTTGTCGTTGGCTCTCTTTAGCATGGATTAAGTTCGTTACAAATTGGTTCACAGGTGCATCGATACCATGTTCCTGTCCTAATCGTGCAACCGCCCCATTGATGTAATCTATTTCTGTAAGACGTTGATTATTGATTAAATCTTGATACATCGAAGGAAAATGTGGTCCTACTTTATGGTTTAAATCCACTAAGTAGTCATAAATATCATCTACGTTTAAATGTACCCCGTCAATGGTTGCCACTGCTAATATTTCTTGCGTTAATTTATAAACTAAATTTAGTGCATATTCACTCGCATTTAATGTTGACAAACGACATTCTAAGACTGTACATAGTGCATTTGCTGTTCCATTTACGCAAATCTTTTTCCAAATCGATTGTTGTAAATTTTCGCTTTTCAATGGATTTAATCCTGAATGTTTCAAAATATCAAAAACAACATCAACATTTGCCTGTCCTTCAGGTATTAATGCACCAATTTCAACTGGTCCAGCACCCATTAAATGTGTATGTCCTGGTGATTCAAGGCCTGCTGTCCACACCGTCACACCACGTACAATGCGTGCTTCATCTACATAATTAACGATGACATCTTCATGTTTTAATCCGTTCATCGTACAAACCATAATCGTGTGTTCATGAATATGTGGCTTAATCTGTTCTAACATGTCACTTAGTTGCATTGATTTAGTAAATAGAAAGATGACATCATACTGATCACCTTTAGGAATTTCTGTATCGTGATACATTGGGATATTTAAATGATTTGCTTCCCCATTAATATCGATATGTAAACCATCTTGTTTGACAGCTTGCGCTTGTGGTTCCCAGCCGTCAATAAATGTCACATCATAATTTTGTTTATACATCATAGCGCCAAAGCCACTACCTAAAGCACCAGATCCTGCAATTGCTATCTTCATGTTTGTATGCTCCTTCTTTCACCTTAATTAATTTTAAAATACTACTTAACTATGTTAGCGTCAACAACATTAACATAATATTCTTAATTTTTAGATAAAATGGACTAAAAATTTTGAGACAACACTTATTTTATAAGTCGTTGCCTCAATGATGTTCATAAAAATGCTCCATACTAATATTTTTACGGTGTCATATTGGTGCGTTTTGGTACAAGTAATAAGATCATAAAGAATGCTAATACTGCAATTCCAGCGTTAAAGAGCACACCTGCAGCACCGCCCCACTGTAAATTCATTGCTGATGCAAATAGGCCATAAATTGTGCTGGACATAGCAACACCAAAGGCATTCCCTAATGACGATGCCATTTTGTAGACGCCAGAAGCGACTCCTACTTTCTCATCCGGTGCTTCGGCAACTGCCGTATCAGTTGATGGTGTCGCATACATTCCAAGTCCAGTACCAAAAAGCAGATACCCTACAACGCTAGAAATGATATACCATATATCTGGCAAGAACGTTAATGACAGTAATAATAAACCTATAAATGTAAACGCACTACCAAATAACAATGGTCGTTTAGCACCTTGTGCTTGTAAAATCTTTTCTCCTACACGAATCATGATTAATACTGATATTAAATAAGTAATAGAAATCATACCAGCTTGTCCTGATGTAAAGCCTAATTTTTGTTGATAAAACGTATTAATAACTACAATCGTACCACCAGCAACGCCATTTAACATAAAGTTTGATACTGTAGCACCACTATATCCTTTATTTCTGAATAAATGAAAATCTACCAATGGATTATCAGCTTTATTTTCATAGATAAGAAAAGCAAAACCCGCTATAAAGAACACAACAAATAATGTGAGAATCATTGGTGAGAATAGTCCTTTATCTGATGCTTGCGTCACTACAACATTGACACTTAACAATGTGATCACTAATAAAATTAGTCCAATAACGTCAAATTTTTTAACTTCTGAGCCTGTTGTTTCAGCTTTCGTTTCCGGTGTATGTTTAATTAAAAAGAATGCAACAAATGACAGCGCTATTGAAATAATAAATATCCAGTGCCATCCAATTGTAGATGCGACCCAACCGCCAAATAAAGAACAAATACCACTGCCTCCCCATGATCCAATAGACCAATAGCTTAATGCACGTTGGCGTTCTTTACCTAAAAAGTATGTGTTAACAATAGCCAGTGTTGCAGGCATGATACATGCTCCAGCAAGTCCTTGTAAAGCACGTCCTGTAATAAGTAGCCAAGGAAATGGTGCAATAATAATTAATAATGAACCCACGATATTTAATGCTAGCCCTAAATAGGTCATCTTGACACGGCCAAACTTATCAGCGATGTCTCCAGCACCTACGACAAACAAGCCAGCAAACAGGGAAGTTAAACTAACAGCAATGTTAATTGTCCCTATATTGGCATTAAATGAAGACTGCAGCGCTGGTATAACACTCACTACTGATTGCGCAAACAACCAAAACGTGAGGACCCCAATAATAATACCTGCTAGCAGTCGATTATCTCCCCTAAATTCTTGTGAAGTGTTCATAATAAAAAATTGCCTCCTAAAATTTCAAACTGAGATGAATGATTGTATATTGAAAACGTTATCATATCTAAAGCTTAAATGGAATTACATACTTAATTATATTATAAAAGCATGTTAACTATTATTTCTCTAAATAGTCGGAATATATGTTTATAGATAAATATTTTACTCTATTCATTTTCAATTTTCCACAGTTAACAAAACAATGACTGTTTAACACATGAGCATAAAAACCTGTTAAAATACTGTTATATAACACTTTTCAGTTATTTAGAAGTGGAAAATATTTTTTTGGGAGTATGGCACAATGTTCAACCTTTTTATTTTATTATTAGAACGTGTAGGGCTCATTATTATCATTGCTTATTTATTGATGAACACAAGTCATTTTAAAACAATGATGGGAGAGCGAGAAAAATGGCGTTCACAGTGGCAATTGTTAATTATTTTTGGCCTATTTGCGATTACTTCAAATTTTACAGGCATTGAAATTAAAGATGGTCAAATTATTTCAAGCAATATTTATTATCATTTAAATTCTGAAGCTTCCATGGCAAATACACGCGTGTTAACGATAGGTGCATCCGGATTAATTGGGGGTCCATATGTTGCCCTTTTTGTAGGTATCATATCTGGTTTATCACGCATGTATATCGGAGGCGCGGATGCCTACACCTATTTAATTTCATCTATTATTATAGGTTTAACATCAGGGTTTATCGGACATTTAGCCATTAAAAATCATCGTTATCCAACGGTTCTACAAGGGGCAGTTATCGGTATTATCAATGAAGCGATTCAAATGCTATGTATATTAATATTTTCAGAAGATACCACTGCTGCTATTGAACTCGTACAATTAATATCTTTACCCATGATTTTAATTAATAGTATTGGCACCGCAATTTTCTTAAGTATTATTTTATCCACATTGAAACAAGAAGAACAAGCACGTGCCGTTCAAACTCACGATGTATTACAAATAGCTAATGAAACACTGCCTTATTTTAGAGCAGGGCTTAATGAAGCTTCTGCTAAACGTGTGGCAGAGGTGATTTTACCGCTTATGAATGTCTCTGCCGTAGCAATCACTAATAAAAAAGATATCTTAACACATGTGGGCGCAGGAAGTGATCATCATATTGCCAAAAAAGAAATCATTACAAATTTGTCCAAAGAAGTGATTAGAAGTGGACAATTAAAAGAAGCCGAATCTAAAGAAGGCATTGGTTGCAATCATGACAATTGTCCACTTGAAGCCGCAATTGTTATTCCACTTTATACCAATCATAATGTCGTTGGCACATTAAAATTCTACTTTAAAGACAAACACGATGTTACAAATTCGACGAAGCAGTTAGCACGAGGCTTAGCCGAGATTTTTTCAAGTCAGTTAGAACTGGGTAAAGCAGAAACACAAAGTAAATTATTACGTGATGCAGAAATTAAATCATTACAAGCGCAAGTTAATCCGCATTTCTTTTTCAATGCTATCAATACAATATCAGCATTAGTACGCATTGATAGTGAAAAAGCACGTAAATTACTGTTACAACTAAGCCAATTCTTTCGTTCAAATTTACAAGGTGCGCGCAATAATACCATCACATTAGAAAAGGAATTGCAACAAGTTGAAGCATATTTGTCACTCGAACAAGCGCGTTTTCCTAATCGATTTCATATCGATTATCACATCGATAAACAATACCACCACATTTTGATACCGCCATTTATTATTCAAATATTAGTGGAGAATGCGATTAAACATGCGTTTAAAAATAGAAAAGCAAATAATCATATTACCGTCACTGCTAGTCAACACGACGATGCGATTCAATTAACTGTAACTGACAATGGTCAAGGTATTCCAAAAGAACGCATACCATTGTTAGGTCAAATAAGCGTCAACTCTGAAACAGGCACTGGCAGTGGTTTAGAAAATTTAAATCGTCGATTAATCGGCTTATATGGCCCAACTTCACAACTCTCTATTACTTCTACAAATAAAGGAACTCGTGTCAGTTGTATGATTCCTTATCATGAACAAAAGGAGGATATTTAAGTGAACATATTAATCGTAGATGATGAACCTTTAGCACGTAATGAATTACATTATTTATTAGATAATATTCCAACAGTAAAACATGTGGAAGAAGCTGAAAATATATCAGAGACTTTAGAACATTTACTATATGCGTCTTTTGATGCTGTCTTTTTAGATATTAATCTCATGGACGAAAGTGGTATTGATCTTGCAGAAAAAATAAAAAAGATGCAACATGCACCTTACATTATTTTTGCAACGGCACATGACACCTTTGCAGTTAAAGCCTTTGAGTTAAATGCTACAGACTATATATTAAAACCATTCGAGCAACAACGCATTGAACAGACGATAGAAAAAATTGCCCGCACCAAACAGTATGTAAATTCAGCGGCAGATCAAAATAAATTAGAACCACAAAATCATCAAAATATAAACACGCATACGAAGCAAACCGTACTGCCGATTGAGGTGGATGAACGCATTCATGTGCTTAATGTAGAAGATATTGTAGCCGTAACCGTCAATAATGGCATTACAACCATTCATTCAGTAAACCAAGATTACCAAACTTCTGAAAAGCTCAATTATTATGAAAAGAAATTACCCACAACACAATTTCTTAAAATACATCGTTCAACCATTATTAATAAAGTGCATATTAAGACTGTAGAACATTGGTTTAATTATACCTATCAACTTACCATGACGTCTGATATCAAGCTACAAGTTAGCCGATCATATATGAAAACATTTAAACAAGAAATAGGTATAGATTAAAGCATAAATCTAACACACGAATCAAATGCAAGACGCTGATTCGTGTTTTTTCTTATTTACAGGATTAATTTAGTTAATATTTTTACATTGTTTTAGTGAAGATTTACAGTCTATGAACAGGATAAGACATAAATTCCAAAATAATTGCACAAAGATGATTAGAAATTAAAAATCCTCTTTGTGCTTCTTTTATATACAATACTTTTTTGATTGGCAGGTATACCAGTGGACTCTATCACGTTGAAATGCACTTCACTTTGTTGGGTCCACCCCAGCTTGCGTTGTCCGTAGAAATGCGTTTTGCATTTCTTTTTGCTGGGGCCCCCACCCCAGCTTGCGTTGTCCGTCGGCTTTCTTTTCGAAAGCCTTTTTGCTGGGGCCCCCACCCCAGCTTGCGTTATCCGTTGGCTTTCTTTTCGAAAGCCTTTTTGCTGGGGCCC
>NZ_KV840199.1:56763-59705 GCF_001839145.1 Staphylococcus sp. HMSC62D11
GCTTTCTTTTCGAAAGCCTTTTTGCTGGGGCCCCTGCATCTGGGGTGTGTTTTTTTGTATGTGGGGGTGTGTTTTTTGTATGTCGGGGATGTTTTTGTCACAGTGAAGCGTTTTCATATTAAAATGTGATCAAGATTAATAACCAGGGGGAAATTGATATTATGGCAAATGAAAATGTGAATAAAGCAAAGGCTCATAGTCAGTCTGTTGTGTCTAAAACGTATAACTTTTTCCAGCAAGCATTAACAATAGCAGTGATTTTACTTATTTCGAAAATCATTGAAAGTTTTATACCGTTTCCAATGCCAGCTTCAGTAATAGGGCTAGTATTACTGTTTATTGCATTGTGTACTGGTATTGTGAAGCTGGGACAAGTTGAAAGTGTTGGTACAGCGTTAACGAATAACATCAGTTTCTTATTCGTACCTGCAGGTGTTTCAGTTATTAATTCTTTACCAATTTTAAGCAAAAATCCAATTCTAATTATCTTATTAATTATTATTTCAACATTACTATTACTTGTATGCGTTGGTTTTGCATCGCAATTCTTGGTAACAAAATCATTGTTCCCAACGGCTGAACAAAATGAAAAATCTAGACATGTTGAGGGGGATAATCACTAATGATTGAACATTTAGGAATCAATACACCTTATTTTGGAATATTAGTTTCATTAATACCATTTGTAATCGCACAATATTTTTATAAAAAGACAAATGGTTTCTTCTTACTAGCACCGTTATTTGTAGCCATGGTTGCTGGCATAGCTTTCTTAAAGCTAACAGGCATAAGCTATGCTCAGTACAAAGTCGGTGGAGATATTATATACTTCTTCTTAGAACCAGCAACAATTAGCTTCGCCATTCCACTATACAAAAAACGTGATGTCTTAAAAAAATATTGGTTACAAATTTTTGGTGGAATCACTCTAGGTACACTTGCTGCATTGATTTTAATTTACTTAGTCTCTACATTATTCCAATTAGGAAATACTGTAAGTGCTTCTATGCTTCCACAAGCAGCTACAACAGCGATTGCATTGCCAGTATCAACAGGTATTGGTGGTGTCAAAGAACTTACATCATTAGCGGTTATTCTTAATGCGGTGGTTATCTCTGCCTTAGGTACTAAAATTGTCAAATGGTTTAAAATCTCCAATCCAATTGCACGCGGTTTAGCATTAGGCACAAGCGGACATACACTAGGTGTTGCAGCAGCCAAAGATTTAGGTGAAACAGAAGAATCTATGGGCAGTATTGCAGTCGTTATCGTTGGGGTCATTATAGTAGCAATTGTTCCACCGCTAGCTTCTATTTTATTCTAAACAAAAACTCATAAACGGTTGATTCAATATAGCAGAAATGGGAGCGGGACTATGAATTCATAGTCCCGCTCCAAAAGATTAACTAGGATTAAAAAGCAATGTATCAGCGTATTTTCAATTTTTTCAACTACTGCCAATATAAAGTTCATAACCTAAAACGTAATGATATGCTCCTACCAAAGCAAATATTGAAAAAATGAAAACTTTGAAGTGTGTTTTTTATAATCTTATTTATTAAGTGTTCCTAATTCCATGGCACTATTTTTGTGGTTCAACCATGGCAATTCATTTCTTTGTTTTTTAATATGATATGAACTTTTTTATCCATAATCGCAAACATATTGAAAAAAAAGAAAAGTGCTATACTTCCTATCCATATAATAAATATAAATATATTATATAAGTTTTCTACTGTTAAACCATATAAAATCATCCATACAAATCCTCCCAAAAAAATATAAGAAAATAATGTAAAACCAATATTTTTTAATGTGGGTATGAGTATAATTTTTGAATGGGTTTTATTTATCTTATATATATCGAGCGTTACTTTTTTATTAATATATAAGAAAAAGATAAATACACATAAAAATCCAATGATACAACTTATAACAGCTATGCTTTGTTGCACCTGAACATCAAATATAAAGACATACTTCCTTAATAGGACACTGATTAAAATTGCTAGTCCAACGCCTATACTTGCCCCGCTATTTTTAACTGGTTTCACGATATTTAAATTGTTATATTCTTCTTCACTCAATTTGGCATATCTTTTTGGGACAAACCAATTAATCATTGGAAATAGAAATGTAATCCAGTGACTGATGGTATCAACCATGAGATAGTCATCATTATATTTTATAATTCGATATTTGGGATTCATATTTATAATTTTTGATTCACATAGCACGTTAATCACTTCCGTTTTATTGAAACAATAGTGTCTAATAACCGACATCTTTATTTTTTATCTTTTGGTTAAAAATAGCTAATGAAAATTGATATGTTTCATCAGCTATTTTATAAAATTCACAACTATAGCTTTATTCTAAACCAAATTGTTTTTCTTCTACTTCTCCACGAGTTATATCATCGCTTAATTCATTTAGCATTTCTTGATACAACTCTTGAAATCTTATTTCATCATCATCTGAGTATCCTTCAAATATAACGCGGTCGACATTTTCAGTATTAAAATAATATATTTGATTTTCCACTAAACCTAATGGATATTTACAAGCAGAATAGTCAAACATTACTTTTTTATCGTCTTGTTCTATAATTGGACCTCGATTCAATATCATCATTTTTTGTGATCCACCTTTTAAATAGACAATGCTACCTATTGTAATCATATCTTCACCTCTTTGTTTTTTAATATGACATGTACTTTTTTATCCATAATCGCAAACATATTGATAAAAAAGAAAAATGCTATCCATATCACCCATAAAATAAATATAAATACATTATATAAATGATCTATTGTAAGCATCTCCATAATTATTAATGCACAACCACCACACAAAACATAGGAAGTTAACGTAAAACCAATACTTTTTAATGTGGGTATGAGTATAGTTTTTGAATGAGTTTTATTTCTCTTATATATATC
>NZ_KV840199.1:59805-96619 GCF_001839145.1 Staphylococcus sp. HMSC62D11
CTTTTTGGGACAAACCAATTAATCATTGGAAATAAAAACGTGATCCAATGACTAATCGTATCAACCATGAAATAGTCATTATTGTATTTTATAATTCGATATTTAGGATTCATCCTTATAATTTTTGATTCACATAGCATAATTACCACTTCCATTTCATTGGAATGATACTATCTCTCAGAAACTATTAACTATTTAGATGTGACATTCTATACTTTATCTTTTTAATATGATATGTACTTTTTTATCTATAATCGCAAACATATTGAAAAAAAAGAACGCTGCAATCCATATCACCCATAAAATAAATATAAATACATTATATAAGTTTTCTACGGCTAACCCGTAAAAAATCACAAATGCAAAACCACCATATAAAATATAGGAAGCTAATGTATAACCAATACTTTTTAATGTGGGTATGAGTATAATTTTTGAATGAGTTTTATTTCTCTTATATATATCTAGCGTTACTTTTTTATTGATATATAAGAAAAAGATAAATACACCTAAAAATGCAATGACGCAACTTATAACAGCTATACTTTGTTGCACCTGAACATCAAATATAAAGACATACTTCCTTAATAGGACACTGATTAAAATTGCTAGTCCAACGCCTATACTTGCCCCGCTATTTTTAACTGGTTTCACGATATTTAAATTGTTATATTCTTCTTCACTCAATTTGGCATATCTTTTTGGGATAAACCAATTAATCATTGGAAATAGAAATGTAAACCAGTGACTAACTATATCAACCATGAGATAATCATCTTTGTATTTTATAATTCGATATTTGGGATTTTTATTTATAATTTTTGATTCACATAGCATAATTACCACTTCCATTTCATTGGATTCATATTATCCCCTATATTGTTAACAGCCTCTCCAACAGTATTCTTTACCATATCGGCTGTTTTTTTCACACTATTACTAACGTTTGTTGCAGTATTATCCAGTGTTTTAATTGTTTGATCTTTTGCTTGATCTAATTGAGATAAAACGGGATCCATTTTATGACCTACCCAATCTGTCTTAGCTTTTAGTCCAAAAAAGTTATTTTTGTATGCCCAATCAGTCATGATTGACATTAATGAACCAAGTGCTAGACCACCTAATACAGCCCAACCAACTGGATTACTAGCAAGCGCAATAATTCCAAGACTTGCTAAATTTCCTATAACCCACCCGGCACTCATTGTTAAAGCGTTATGAGAAAGTGCTTCTCCACATGTCTTACCTTCATTTAAATCACTCCTAACACCTATTAAAAAGCCAAAGCCTGTTATAACGCCACCCAAAATTTTTCCGTTTTTTGCAAATTCCTTGCTATCCTTTATAATTGCATCTCCCCAAGTGCGCTTCACTTGTACGAATGAATTAGGTCCTTTTGGTCCTTTATATCCACCGGCTGTATTAATAAATACACCAATATTTTTCGACTGCACACCTATTTGTTCAATTAGCTTCGAAGAAATATCAATTTCTAAGCTTTGTTTAATATTATCTTTATTTTGTATAAAATAATTAATCAAACTCTGTGGTAGATCTTCATCTTGGTGCTTTTCTGCATATTCTTGAATAATCTTGCCATCTTGTTTATTTAGTTTGCCTGTTTTTGCTTTTTCTTCAATTTTCTTCATTGCAACTTTTAAATATTTTTCATTGCTTACTTTTGCCCATTCTAAGTCTTTACCGGAAGGAATGTTGAATTCTTTTGTTACGGGGTTCCAACTAGTTTGTAATTGATTTAATCCTTGTTTAACTACATCTTGAAATGCTTCTACATCTTTAAAAATCTCTGGTGATTTTTGATTAAATTCTTGTAATTTTCTAAGCTTTTCTTCTAGTTCGTGTTTTTGTTGCTCTAAACTAGCAATCATGCGATTATTTCTTGAAATTGTATCTCGTTTCTCCGAAAGATATTTTTTTAAACCACCATTAATTTCTTCAAGTAACGCAATACGCTGTTTTAATTCATTGATATCTTCTTCAAGTTCAGATTCTTTTAAGCTTTGATTATCAACTTCTTGCGTATAACGCTCTACAAATGTCGTACAGGCTTCTTCTGTCATGTCACTTAAAGTTTTCATACTATAACTTAGCGGTATAACGACTGCACTGAAAAATTGTTTAGCTGAGCGATATGCTTTTCCTTGTAAATCTTCTTTCGTCACAAATTGTAAGACTGCGTTGTTTAGACTATCATAACTTTGGTTCATTGCTTGGCTCAATTTCCGCATATTGGAGGCTTGATTTTTTGATTTACTTAAATACATATCAATGCTCATAATCATGCCCCTTTTCATTAGCTTTATGTAATTCAATGTTTCTTTGAGCTTCTAATACTTCTATGCAATCATTTAATTTACGAATTTGATGTTTAACATTGTCTTGATTATCTATTAATTCTTCTAGTATTGCTTGTTTTTCTTGTTGAAATTCATCCCTATGTTGCTCTAATGAAAAGGCACTATTGCTAGAACCATATCGATAAATCAGTCGGTCATATAGTTTTTCAGTATTTCTTGTCGCATCTTCATAGTCATTAATTAGATGTGTAAGTCCACGCTGTTGTTCTGTTAATGTTTCAACTTCTAAATTTGTTTTATAGATTTGATTATTTAATGTAGTTACTTTGTCCATCACTTAACCTCTATTCTATTTAGAAATTTGATTGCCAAGTGTCAAGTCCATCGCTTCAAAGCTATCGCCAACTTCTTTAAGTGTTGTGTTCGCTTTTTCAAGTGCTGCTGTAATAGATGTATTTATAGTCAAGAGCTGTTCTATTGCTGTATGTGCATTTTTATTACCACTTACTGTCGTACTTTCATCTTTACCTGGTTCTGAAATACTTGAACATGATTGTGTTGCATTATTGATAATATAATAAGCATGATATGTTTTACTCATATCGCTTTTAATTTCACTCATTAATATTCCACCTTTCAACAATTAAAGTTATATTAATCATTGCTATGTCTTATTCTTAAAAGTTTCACTCTATTTGAATAAAAGTTCGTAAGATGACTAAACAATTGTTAAATTAGAATTATTATAGAATAATAATAGATTATTTACATATGTTTATTCTATCTAAATATTGTGAAAATGTATATATCAATATTTGTTTTTAAACCTTATTTTCCTTTTTTTAATTTTTGACTCCTTTGTAAAATTTATCAGTTACAGCTATACAAAAAACCAGCCAACAAATTGATATATTTGCTGGCTGGTGTATTTTTAATTAATTGTTTGAGGTTGTGGACCTTTTTTCTTTTGTGTTGGATCAAGCTTGCGTTCTAACATTCTCAGTCCAATATCGATTAAAATGGCAATGAGCGCAATTGGTATCGCGCCGGCAAGAATAAAGGCTGTACCGTCTGTTGAGTTTGTACCACGTATGATAATATCACCCAATGTTGGTGCTCCAATAAACGAACCAATAGCTACGATACCAACCGCAACAACAAGTGCAATCCGTATCCCACCGATAATCACGGATAAGGATAATGGTAGTTCAATCATACGTAATACTTGGTTACTTGTCATTCCCATTCCTTTACCTGCATCTTTAATATTGGCATCAACTTCGACAATTCCCGTGTACGTATTTTTTATAATTGGTAATAGCCCATACAAAAATACGGTCACTACAACGGTGGTTGGTCCAAGACCTAATGCTAACATTAAAATGGCTAACATAGCGATAGCTGGAACCGTTTGAATCACGTTGGCAATCGTAATCACAGGCCAAGCTAATTTTTTAAATCTAGCAATAAAAATACCAATAGGGATACCCACAATACTTGCAAATAGCACGCCATACACAGACATTAGTAAATGTTTAAAGAATAATCCCATTAAATAGCCGAAATTGGTCGAATAGTAGTGTGCTAATTGTTGTAATAAATTACCATCCATTATTTACTACCTTCTTTCTTATCATCAAAGAAATGATGTTTTTCTAGAAATTCTTTGGCTATGACTGCTGGTTCTTTACCTTGACCATCCGCTTCGTAATTTAATTTCTGCATCTCTTTAGTAGTGACGGTACCTTCTAATTTTTTCAATGCTTTATCTATCTCTGGATGATCTTTAATTAATTTTTCGGTTGCTAATGGACTACCATCATACGGTGGGAAAAATTTGCGATCATCTTTTAAAACTTTTAAGTTATATGCGGCAATACGTCCATCTGTTGAATAACCTACGGCAACATCTAATTTTTTGTTCTTTAAAGCATCATATACTAAACCAATCTGCATTGGTCGCGCACTATCAAATTTGAAGCCGTAGTCTTTTTGGAATGCTGGATAACCATCACCTTGGCGATTCATCCATTGGGTATCCATCCCTAAACGCAGCTCATCTTTGTATTTCTTTAAGTCCGATACTTTCTTTAAATGGTATTTGTCGGCAACTTCTTTGGTCACCATAAATGCATAGGTATTTTCAAAGCCAAATGAATTATAATATTTCTGATTAAATTTCTTTTTAAATAAGCGTTGTGATTCAGACATTGCTTTGTCTGTATCTTTCGTTGGTGGTGCAGCAAGGACACTTGTTAATTCTGTCCCTGTATATCGCACGGCTGACATATTGACATCCCCACGTTGTAAGGCGTTATGTTGAATAATACTTGAACCAAGATTACCAATAATTGTTGGTTTGATTTTACCTTTGGTCTCATGTTCAATCATATATTTTTCAATGTAGCCCATAATTTTTGTTTCACTTGTTTCGGTTGTTGTAATTTTGACATCATCTTTTGAATTGCCATCACCAAGGCCTGGTAAACTACATCCAGATAACACGAGTAGAGATAGGACCATGATGATTAAGCTTGTTTTCACTTTATTCATTATAATGTTCTTCCTCCCTCTATTATCTAGATACTTTTAAGCCTTTTGGGACGACCCATTTTTCAACTAATGATAATAAGAAATCAACAATAAGTGCTATTGCTGTAACAAGTATCGCAGCAGTAATAATCATTGGTGGTTGGTATAAATTTAACCCATTAAATACTAAATCACCTAAACCACCAGCGCCGACATAACTTGCTAATGTTGCCCAACTAATTACATACACGCTTGATAAGCGTATGCCACTAATAATCATTGGCAATGCAAGCGGGAGTTGAACGTCTTTCATAAGTTGAAGTCTAGTCATTCCCATGCTTGTACCGGCTTGAATAACATTTTTATCAATATTTTTCACACCGAGAATGGTATTGTTTAATATAGGTAGTAATACATATACGAATAATGCCACAATGGCAGGCGTTTTACCCACACCAAAAATAGGAATCATTAACGCCAAAATCGCAAGCGTTGGAATGGTTTGAAGCACCCCTGCAATCGTTAATACGATATTTGCTGTTTTTTTAGTTTTAGATAATAAAATTCCAAGCGGAACTGCTATCACAATGGCTAATAGTAATGCAATAATTGATATTTGGAAGTGTTCAATTGTCTTTGATACGAGTTGACTTCCATATTCTTGGAGAAATTCACGCATTAACGATCATCTCCCATTTCGTTTGTTTTATGGTCTAAACCATTCATTACATCTTGTTCTCGAGGTGGTGCATCTTGTTGTGATGTTGACTGTTTATCTTTGTTATCATTGTCCAATGGGGCGGCGTCATCATTTTCGTCTCCCCATAATGAATCATAAACAATGTCTACAAGGTTTGCGCGTGTGATAAGTCCTATTAAAGTATTATCATCATCGACAACTGGCACATTACGTACATTTCGCTTTAAAATGGTACGCACAGAATCTTGTAATTTCGTATCGATATGTACTTTATAAACATCACGCTGCATCATATCAATTAATTCTTCACCTCTACGTAAACCTTGATTAATATCTTCAATATCTAAAAAGCCCAATAGTCGATTTTGATTATTCACAACAAATATGGTATCAACACGACGTTCTCTCATAATATTAACTGCATCATTAAGCGAATCATCTGCGTGCACCGTCACAGGTGTAATCATTGCACCTTCTACAGTTTTCATATTTGGTCTATCTTGGATCAATCTATTTTGACCAATAAAATCAACAACAAAATCATTAGCAGGATGTCTTAAAATATTATCTGGCGTATCAAATTGAACAATCTTTCCTTTTGACATAATACAAATGCGGTCTGCTAATTTAATCGCTTCATCCATATCATGCGTTACAAAAATAAAGGTTTTACCTAATTTTTGTTGTAACGTTTTTACTAAATCTTGCAATGTATCACGTGTAATAGGATCTAGTGCACCAAATGGTTCATCCATTAAGATAACATCTTGATCTGCTGCTAATGCACGTACCACCCCAATACGTTGCTGTTGACCACCTGAGAGTTCTGCTGGATAACGATCTAAATAATCCTCTGGTAAGTCAACCAACTTAATCAATTCTTTCGCTCTAGCATCCTTTTTCTCTTTTGACCATTTTAATAGTTTAGGTACTAATACAATATTTTCTCGAATTGTCATATGTGGCATTAATCCAATTTGTTGGATGACATAACCAATACTTCGTCGCAATTCAACCGGATTCATATCCCCAATATTTTTACCATTAATAGTAATTTGTCCTTCTGTTGGTTCAATCATACGATTAATCATTCTTAACGCTGTCGTCTTACCACTTCCACTGGTACCAATAAATGCAATAAATTCCCCTGACTCTATATCCAAAGATATGCGATCTACTGCCTTTTTGTTACCTGAGTATATCTTTGTTAAATTTTTAATACTTAACATCTATGTACTCCCTTTCTTCAATACATATCAGAAAATGATTAACATTATAAAAACCGTCATTCCCTTGGTTTAACAAATATAGTAATAAGTTAACAAGCGCATGACGGCTTTTACTTTAAATCTCATTTAATTGTGATTGTTAATCCATTTTCTTCGCATATATTTTTATGGTTACTTCATACATATACCCTAATTATTAAAAATAAACATATTAAACTTGCGAAAAATTAAATTTTTATAGAGTTTGCCCACTTTGTGAAAAAAATTTGCTCCAGCTTAGATAAAATATAAATTTATTATTATTCGCCGAAATAGTTTGAATATTTCATAAATTAGTATTACTCTATATGTATACTAAGGATTCAAAATTGAGGAGATGTCTAATTATGAAAGCAGCAGTATGGTATGGTCAAAAAGATGTTCGCGTGGAAGATCGTGAACCAAAAGTATTAAAAGATAATGAAGTTAAGGTTAAAGTATCATGGACGGGGATTTGTGGTACGGACTTACACGAGTATTTAGAAGGTCCTGTCTTTATTTCTACAGAACAACCTGACCCTTTATTAGGTCAAACTGCACCAGTGACGTTAGGCCATGAATTTTCAGGCGTAGTTGAAGAAGTAGGTAAAGACGTAACTAAATACAAAAAAGGGGATCGTGTTGTTGTGAACCCTACCGTGTCTCGACATGAAAAAGAAGAAAATATCGATCTTTATGATGGTTATTCATTTATTGGGTTGGGATCTGATGGTGGATTTGCTGAGTTTACAAATGCACCAGAAGAAAATGTTTACGCATTACCTGACAATGTTTCAGCTAGAGAAGGTGCTTTAGTTGAACCAACAGCCGTTGCAGTACAAGCTGTCAAAGAAGGCAACTTATTATTTGGTGATAAAGTAGCTGTCTTTGGTGCTGGTCCAATTGGATTATTAACAGTTGTCGCTGCTAAAGCAGCTGGCGCAAGTAAAATCTATGTCTTTGATTTATCTGAAGAACGCTTAGCTAAAGCTAAAGAAGTAGGTGCAACTCACGTCGTTAATTCTGGTAAAGTTAATCCTGTTGAATACATCAACGAACACACTGACAACGGTGTTGATGTCACTTTTGAAGTTGCTGGCGTCGGCGTTACGTTACAACAATCTGTTGAAGTCACTCGCCCACGTGGGACAGTAGTCATTGTCTCTATCTTTGCGCACCCGGTTGAATTTGATCCAATGTTATTAACAAACTCTGGAGTGAAATTAACTTCAACTATTGCTTATACACCAACGACATTCCAACAAACCGTTGACTTAATCGCTAACGGTAGCTTGGATGTTAAATCAGTCGTAACGGATGAAATCGAATTACAAGACATTGTTGAATCAGGTTTCGAACAACTTGTAAATGATAAATCACAAGCTAAAATATTAGTAAAATTAAATGGCGACCAAAAATAATACTAATGTATTTATTTTATAGGAAAAGACGGTTGAATGGCATATTCAACCGTCTTTTCCTATAAGCTTTTTTCAAATTAAGCTTGTTTACTGCCCTCATAATTTGTTGTTCAACCAATTAGAAATCTCAACTTCACTGTCTATCTTCTTTCTAATATATTTACTAATCCATCATGCCTTTACCATCTAATATATGATTCACATATTTTTCCACTCTATTATGACGAGTTTGACTACGTTTTGCTTGACCAATATAGTACATATATTGGCGTTGACGACCTGGTGTTAAACTTTCAAATGCCGTCTTTAATTCGGGCATCTCATCAAATTTAGAGGCTAATTCTTCAGGCATCTCATAGTCTGCAGTCTCTTTCAACGTCACTGTTTTACCTTGCTGTTCAACCTGGATTGCTTGTTTAACATAGTATAGAATCTCATCACGACGTTGTTCTATTTCCTTTAAAGAAGTAAAGCGTAGCTGTCTCGCTGCTTGGACCTTTTCTGTTTGTTGTACCAATGTACCATATTGATCTTCGAGTAAAGCGCCTTTATGAAATAATAATGCTACATAGTGTTTAAACCCGTGAATGAGCACGACATTTTTATTATTTAATGTATAACATGGGTGCATCCATTTATACTGTTCTTCTAATTCTGTTTCATTAAAAATAAGTGTTCTTAAATATTGATATGCCGATTGCCATTGGCTATCTTTACGCAAAAACGCTTCAACTTGTGCGTTGGTCTGCTTTTTATCCATCACTTCGCCCCTTTCTTTATTTTTATCAATTTAAGTTCATATTAGCCTGACACCAGAGCAATTGCAACTATAGGATATGTTATAGTAACAGTAAGTATCATATTAGGAGCGTGTATAGTCATGGTCATCGTCAAAACAGCTGGCGGCGCTATTGAAGGTACAACAAGTGATGGGATAGATTGCTTTCTTGGTATTCCTTACGCGCATGCGCCAATCGGATCAATGCGTTTTAAGCATGCACAACTTAAGACATCATGGTCCTCCCCATATCAAGCAATGCGTGTTCAAGCCATCCCACCCCAACCACAAAATAAGCTTGAAACATTTTTTTCTTCGACACCTAGATCTTTTGTTCAAGATGAAGATTGTTTATATTTAAACATTTGGCGTCAAGCTAATGACAATTACCTTAAGCCAGTAATTATTTACTTTTACGGTGGTGGATTTATCAACGGACATGGCACTGCTGAACTCTATACACCAGAACATATCGTAGCGCAAGAAGATGTCATCGTAGTGACCTTTAATTATCGCTTGGGCGCCTTAGGTTATTTAGATTGGTCCTATTTTAATTCAAATTATGATAAAAATAACGGTTTATCTGATCAACTCGCCGCATTAAAATGGGTGCATACATTTATTGACTCTTTTGGCGGAGACCCAAATAATGTGACTTTAATGGGACAATCTGCAGGCAGTATGTCTATTATGGCATTAATGCAAATGCCTCACGCAGTTACCTACTTTAAACAAGTCATCTTATTAAGTGGTACGCTCAAATTAGACAGTGCTGATCTAGGAACAACGAAAGCAAGACATTTTGAACAATTAATGGAACAGCGCTATGGTCATCATGATATTACGTTATTACATTCTTCCCAGCTATTACAGCTTATGGATGACGATGAACAAGCGCGTGGTAAATCGAAAGGATTAGAACTAATTTACGCACCAATAGCTACAAGTGACATGTCTCTACCTCTCCAAAATAATCGTAAACCTATGCTCGTATGCACCACACATGATGAAGGAGATATTTATATTACTGGCGAAGAACATAAGCTCACGCCTAGACGCTTTACAGAAGTGATGGCCTTATATGATATATATGTTAAGCCACATGACGTGCAAAGTGCAGTACAACAGTCACAAATCATTACATATTCTTATTTTTTAGCACCTGCATTGCACTTTTTAAAGCATTTCAGCACAACTAACCAGGCATGGTTAGCACGTTTTGATTGGTGCATACCACTTCATCATGACTACGGAAGTGCGTATCATATTTTAGATGTTATCTTTTGGTTCGGTAAAATGGACATCTTAGCTGCACACCAAGTATCACAATTAACGCATGTCCGACGACTAAGCAGGCAAATGATACGTGATTTAGCGCAATTTGCTCGTACAGGAACATGTCATTGGCAACCTTATTCTGCAACACACCAGCAACCATATGTATATAAGTAAAGGAGCGGGACAGCATTCATTATGAATTCGCTGTCCCGCCCCGGCAAGGTTGACCAAGATTGAAAAAGCTTGGTATACGCATATTTTCAATCTAGCCAACTACTACCAATTTAGAGTCCATATCCTAAAACATAATGATGTCTGAGACTTTTACTGCTAATTATTAATATAATGATTGCGTAAAGCTAAAGTAATGATAAGTCCAGCAAGTCCTATCGCAGCACTGACATAGGGTAAAAATGAGACCTCCCATTGCGATACAACTAAGCCGCCAATCATTCCTCCTATACCAATACCTGCGTTCAATGCTGACATATTCCAACTCATAACCTGGCTTGTATCCCCTTCAACTTGCTCAATCAAACCACTTTGAATGGCGGGATTAGTGCTCCATTGCATAATATTCCATACAAAAATACCGATTAATAATAAAGCTGCATAAGGTAATATTATATTCAATAGCACCATCATAACAACAAAGACTGCGATTGATATCGTAAGCCAGCGCTTACTTGTCCATTTATCAGCAAACACCCCACCAAGTGAAGTGCCTATAACACCAGCGACACCGTTCATTAGTAATGCAACAGAGACAAAGCGCAATGTATAATCATGTGATAATATCAAGGGATTAATATAAACAAATGTGGCTGAATTTGCCACAAGTATTAAAAAGGTAATTGTGATAAATTTGACGACTTCTTGCGGTCTAATAATTTTTGAAGGCACATCAGATGCTTCTGTACCATTTGACTGCTCTGTACCAGCCACCTGTTGAAGTTCTCTTTGATGTGGTAAGTAGTACAGCATCAATATACCTGCTAGCACACTAACGACAATAATAAATAGAAAGGTGTAACGCCAACCTACTATATCCCCAATCATGGTTCCAAGTGGGACACCGAAAACATTAGCCGCACTAAATCCAGAGTATACAACGCCAATCATTTTCCCGCGATTTTTAGGAAGGGTTAACATGGCGGTTAAGGCTAACACTTTTACAATAATAAGCGAAGCAGCAGCAGATGATAGGATGCGACCTATAACGAGTATAGTGAAATTAGGCGCCAAAGCAATCATAGCATTACCTATAATGAATATAAGCAACGTCCATAACAGTACCGATCTTGCACTAAAGCGATGAGTTAATTTAACTAATATAGGTCCACAAATAGCAAAAGTCAATGCATATAGCGTGACCAATTGCCCGACAACCGCTTCAGACACATGCAAATCAGCACTCATTAGATTCATGATTCCCGCAACCATCATTTCTACCATTCCAACAATAAAAACACTAAGAATAAATGTTGCAACACGCATGACTGACACTTTGTTTCTCTCCTTTCTATCATTCATTTTGTATTGCATAATAAAAAAACAGCTACGTCTGACACTGTTTATGTCGTAACTGTTTCATTATATAATAAATTATTCTTTTTTGTATATAACTCCCATTTATATACGATCAGACTCATCTAAATAGTCCTCCGTGATGGTCATGGTAATCATGGCAATCGCAAAACCGATTAACGCACCATAGATGACATATGAATTGTGTAATAACAAATCAATACCAAAGTTTAAATGAAAGCGTGCTTCAAACCATGCAAAGACAAAGCGTAAAATATTAAATAGAAATAACACCGTAGCAATAAAACCAGAAGTATAAGCTACTATTTTCATTTATATATCCCCTTTTCTAATAAGCTTAATAATAACTTTAGTATAATCAAGATACTTTAACTTCAATTTATTATCAGCTTAATTCTTCCTTAAATATGTAAAAAGCATATAGTTTAATTAGCTAAAGTTTAATATGATAGAGTGTGAGGTGTTATATATGACAATAGATGTCCTAATTGTTGAAGATGATAAAGATATTAATGAACTGATGAAATTGTCCCTTACGACTAAAGGAATTAAACAAATAAAAGTGGCTTATGACATTGATCATGCAAAGACCTTACTGCATGACTTTAACTTTCAAGTTGTATTACTAGATTTAAATTTACACGCTGAGGATGGCTACCAATTGCTCAAATATATTGATTTATCGGTGACTAATGTTATCGTAGTTACAGCCAAAGATACCAATTTGGATGTATATAAAGGCTTTGAAAAAGGAGCCGTAGATTACATTAAAAAACCCTTTGATCCAATGGAGCTGTATTATCGGGTTTCATTACATCTTCATTCAGATGCCTGCACAACTTACCACTATGATTATTTAGATATCGACTTTAACAGCATGGATGTCCAAGTAAATGGACATTCTGTACCATTAACTGCCCGCGAATATGATTTGCTTATTTATTTTATCCGTCATAAAAATCAAGTACTGACAAAACAGCAATTATATGAGCATGTCTGGGGCTATGATACCGGTGTAGATGATAATACTTTAATGGTTCACATTCGAACATTACGTAAAAAGATAGAACGCCAACCTAATCAACCTACCTTTATTCAAACCGTACGCGGTAAAGGTTATATTTATAAGGAAGATGCCTATGAATAAACGTTTTAATTTTAAATTTTCAAAATATATGACATTATTTATGCTTGCGAATATTATTTTAGGTGTCGTATTCGTAGTATATTTGTTAATTGAAACTTATGACCGCATATATAGTGATATCAATACTATTGATCCTGATTATTTAATTGCAAATGATATTGTCAAAGAACCCAATCAACATATAAAGGATTTGGCAGCCGAACACAACGTTTCGCTTTATTTTACGGATACTGCGGGAAATATACTATATCCTCATACAAAAAAAGGACAAAACTTGAAGTCTCGAATTCTTAAAAATTTGCGTTATGCACATGCTGTATCAAATAAGAAAGGCACGTATATGGTCTATTTTTATCCAAATCAATCAACAACTCGTGTTAACAATGCACATCAAATTAAGACAGATCAACTATTAGAGAGCATTGTTTCTCAAGATTATAATAAATGGGACTATAAATTAAATCAGCATCATCTTAGCTTTATTAAGAATCCCAACCCTAAACCTATATTAGATGATGATGAATTGGGCAAAGGATTTGAAAATAGTGGAAAGTTCTATTTAACTGTTTTAATGATTTATGTGTTACTCAGTATTGTATTAATTGTTATTGCTACATTCTTTGTAACAAAGCGTGTAACAAAACCAATGTCTTATTATATTCATTGGATTAACCATCTAGCACATGGTAAATTGTACCAACCTACCACAAAAAGTAAGTTGAAGCGCTTTATTAATACTTATCCAGAATTACATCACAGTTTGTCACATCTAACACAACAATTATTAAATGATAAATTTTATCATAATCAAATGACTTATTATAAATCTAAATGGATTAGCCAAGTCTCCCATGATTTAAAATCACCTTTAACAACCATTTATGGTTATGCGAAATTAATACATGCCGATAGTGAAACACAACAATATGTAAATTTAATTACACAAAAAGCCTCATTTATGACTGAACTGTTAGAAAGTTTAAATCAAACATTTGATATTGAAACCAACCAGATACAGTATAGTAAAGAGCTTTTCCCCGTTGAATCAACGATGAATAAAGTGATTAATGTGATTGGCTATGACAATATAGACGTATACTTTCACACAGCATCACACAAGACATTTTATGGCAATAAGCTTTATTTTGAACGTCTAATGATTAATTTAATCAATAATAGTCTTGAACATAATAATGAGAATCCACATATTCAAATCCAGTTGAAGGTATACGGTACACAGCTCATTATCGATTATTTAGATGATGGTATTGGACTGCCACATACTGATTTTAAATCATTAGTTCAGGAAACATATACAACTAAGAAAGATCGCGAAAGCCATGGCTTCGGTTTATCCATCATCAATGATGCCGTCAACTATCACCATGGAACAATACAATTACAACCAACAGCGCAAGGCGTTCACTTTCATATTATGTTACAAGACAAAAGCTAACATCATTGAAGTGACTAAATTATTCATCCTAGGATTATAGACCTATAACATCAACGCCAAAATTATAAAATCTGGGAAATCACAACTGAAGCATCATAGCCAGTAAATGTGTTGTCACAAATGCATTTCCTGGCTTCTTTTATGCTAATATAACGTTTTATTAACTCGCTTTCTTTGAGAATAGCTTCAGCCCACCTTAATCGACAGTATTTGTAATTTTGCGCTTTTTTCATCTTATACTGCTTTCGCAAGCACCCAACCAAAACACTTCGCTTACATATGTTTAAATATTTTTTTAAAAAATAAGGCCCTTTTATTTAATTTAGTATAGACATCTTAACTAAATTAAAGAGGTACCTTTTCTTCAAAAATGATTACATTGTTTAACTTACACTGATACAAGAATCTTCTGAATACATCCTAACTTATGATTTATTCAGATATGTGAAAACAATCATTAAAATGCTTCTAGATGCTAAAGACGATGTCATTATGCTTCATCAACAATGTCATTATCACGTGCAACCAACTGATGACGCGCATTAAAGAATTGACCGTAGCTTAAATAAGTAGCAATTAACGCTGACATCACGGTAGACGTCGTATGAACAAAGACAACAAGCAATTGAAATTTGACCGCTTCTAATGGCGGTGTGCCACCTATAATTAAGCCTGTCATCATCCCAGGAATTGACACTAAACCATATGTTTTAACTGAATCAATGGTTGGAACAATCGCTAATCGAATGCTATCACGTACAGCATCTTTAGACGCAAGTTTTGGCGATGCAGCTAACGTTAACTTAGATTCAATATCATTTACATCTTTAACAAAGGCACGGTCTAAATGCTGATATGCCAAATTAATAGCTATAAGCCCATTGTTTGCCAACATACCACTGATTGGAATGACTTCATTTGGTTTAAAGTCTATCGCACCTGTCAAAATAATAGCCGTCAATGGAATAGCTGTCCCAATGATAATCGCAATGAGTGAAATCCAAAAGACGTGATGCATCACTTTTGAAGCCCTATGTAATGTATTCCATGAAGCGTTAATTATAATGATAAATACTGCAAGTAAGAGTAACCACGTGGCATCTATTTCAAAAATATAATGCAATAGAAAACCTAGGATAAGCAATTGGATGGTCGCACGTAGTGACGCTACAACTAAATCTTTAATAATATGTAAGCCTTCTTTATACGAAATGGCAATCGGTATGATTAACAATAATGCCGTTAAGCAAATGGCTGTATTACTCATTGTGCTTCAACTCCTCTTGCTTAGTAATTTGACCATCAACAATCGTAATTCGTCTGTCGAAATGACGCATGCTCTGATCATCACTATGTGTAATCCACATAACACCTACACCGGTCTTGGCTAAATCGAACACGAGCTGTTCTACAATTCGCTTATTGGCGGTATCCAAGGCACTAGTCGCTTCATCTAATAATAATAGTTCGGGTTGATACATCAACTGTCTAGCTATGGTAATACGTTGTCGCTCACCGCCTGATAAATGTTCGATGCGTGTATTTAAATTATAATGTCCTAAATTAAGATGTTGAAGTAATTGTAGCGCTTTAGTTTCATCAAACTCATCTGAATGGGCCATCGCTGGAAAACGCATATTATCACCAATATTTTGGCCAAAAAGTTCACTTTGTTGCATCAGATAACTTATTTTCGAGCGCAATACTTCTGGTTCATATGCATCGAACGGTTTATCGTTTAATAATAATTCGCCACTTGTCGGACTGATTAAGTTATCTATTTGTTTTAACAAAGTGCTCTTCCCACTTCCTGAAGGTCCTACAATGGCTACAGTTTCCCCTTTTTTCAATTGGAAATTGATATTGTCTAAAATTGTACGACGTGTTGCTTGATAACATAGATGTTTAATTTCTAATAACACGTAACATCGCTCCTTATTATGTCTTACTACTATCGTACCTTATTTTCAGGTATCATCAATGACGAATTAACAACAAAAAACTATGGTTAAGCATGTAATAATGATGTTTCTTAGCCTTTACAATAATTATAAAAATTGTAATAGTGTCAAAATAAATGAAAGTAAGTTATTAAAACTATGTAACGCTATTGTTACTGCTAAATTGCGACCACTCATGTTATATGCCACCACAAAACTGGTTGCCATAATTAAATAAGGTCCGATTTCAAATGGCGATGTTGCGTCAGTGACATGAATACCAGCAAATAGCAGGATTGAAATAATCGACATTACTGGATATGACAATTTCTTACCTAATTCATGAATTAATAAATGACGAAATAGCAGCTCTTCAACTATTGGTGTAATAATTACAATATTTAAAAATAATAACGGCCATACCTTGATATTACTAAATAGTTTTCTAATTTCTTGTTCATTCTGCGTATCATGAAATTGCCAATGTTCTGGTAAAAATTGCATTACGTTGGCATAGACGATATTCGCTACATACATGACCAACAAGACGATAATCATGAGATAAATATATCGTTGTAATTGCTTCACACGAGCGATTGCAGTGTTTAAAAGTGCACGATAATGTAAGGTCCAAAAAATCAAAACTACAGATAATTGTGCCAATAAAGCATAAAGTTGTGAAGTATAAGTTAAACCACTTGGCCGATGCAATAAAGTAAATGATAACCAATTGATTGCGTCAGCTAATATAAATGGCAAATACATATTACCTAATACGTATACAAGTATCAGTAAAAAATCACGTTTAACCATCTGGGGTTGTCGCCAAGGATTTTGATGATATGTCATTGATGAAATTCTGTTATTTTTTGTCATTCTATGATTCATAATAAACTCCTTTAATTTATGCTTAAAGATAACTTTGGTAGCTAAGCACTAGAAAGATGATACATTGCGTCATACTATGATATACATATGCTGCTAATAAATTTTGTTGTGACCATCTATATATGATAACAGCACCTATAGGAATAAGGCTGTAAATTCCAATTTCCAGAACAGAATGATAATAATAGGAATGAGCTACAACATCGGCAATGATGCTGAATATCATGGCTACTACCATGGGTATGCACTTCGCTAATTCGTGTATGAATAAATGGCGAAAAATCAGTTCTTCAACCAACGGCCTTAAGACAACCATCGATACCCAGACAAATGGTAATGCGTGAGGATGCGTAAACATACCAGATAAGTACTGCTCAGATTGACTGTGTTGAAACCCCCAAGGTTGGTTAAGATGATGTGCTATACATTGACCGCCATAATAAGCCAATAATGTTAAACAACTTACAATGACGATTGGCCATAGCATAGGTTTGATATCACTACTTAAACGTTGATAAATTGTTCTTAATTTCTGCTGATACAAGAAGAAAAAGCATTTCAACGTCACAATTTCCGCAACAATGAAACTCAATGTTAATGCAATGGGATAAATAACTTGTGTTGGTTTATCTTGTGTTAATACCGCCCAGATACCATAGACGCCAAATACTATGATGATAGGCATGAGAACCTTTAAGAAGACATAAACTGGAATTACCCAAAACAATCGTTTCTTTACGTGCGCATCAATGGGTTGTCGTGTATTATATGTATTTAATGTCTGCATAGGTCACCTCATTCATTTGAAGCTATCACATGGCTACCAACATCGTGCTGATACCATGCTCCGCGTATTGTTCACATTTCACTTTACCATGTTCCTTAAATTATGAAAATGTTAATTATTTTGACATTAAAAAATAAGTAAATCAATTTTAAAAAATAGACAGTCACTATATTTCTCATATGTCATATTTAAACGTTGTACTACTTTTATGCTTAATGATCATTAACTTGTATCCTTATATTAGTGGAACATTACATTGTTTTTCCATATAAATAATGTACAATAATCATTACAGAGATAACGGGGGGATAAAGAATGATATTAACAACAATGCAATTTATTGTAAATGTTATTATAGTAAGCTGTCTATTATTCGTTGTTTTATTAGGGCTGTGGTTACTCTTTAAAGACAAACATCAGAAACAACATAGCGTATTAAGGAACTTCCCTTTATTAGGAAGAATTCGTTATTTTTCAGAAAAAATTGGTCCCGAAATGCGTCAATACTTATATGCTAATGATACCGAAGGCAAGCCGTTCTCACGTGTCGACTATAAAAATATTGTTATTGCCGGAAAATATAACTCAAGAATGACCAGTTTTGGTACGTTGAAGCACTATGAACATGGGTTTTACATACAAAATGCAATGTTTCCATTACAGTCAACTGAACTAGTTATTGATAACCAACATATGATTTCTACATTTATTTATCAAGTTGATAATGAGCGGTTATTTAAACGAGACGAACATCGCAAACCAGCTGATATTAAACCATTTCAACTTGATGATCAGCATGCTGTCGTCATCGGCAATGATTTAGCACATCCGTTCATCGTTAAACGTTTAGTTGGACAATCTGGCATGAGTTATGGTGCATTAGGTCAACGTGCCATAACAGCACTATCTCAGGGGTTAGCACGTGCTGGCACATGGATGAACACAGGTGAAGGTGGCTTATCTGATTATCATTTGTCCGGTGGTGGGGATATTATTTTTCAAATAGGACCTGGCCTTTTTGGTGTCCGTGATCAAGAGGGAAATTTTAGTAAAGATGAATTTGTAAAATTAGTGAATCAATCGGCAATCAAAGCATTTGAGCTTAAACTTGCACAAGGTGCCAAGACCCGTGGCGGTCATATGGAAGGAAATAAAGTGACTGAAGAGATTGCACAAATACGCAATGTCAAACCGTTTCAAACAATTAATTCACCAAACCGTTTTAACTTTATTTCAAATGCAGCAGAATTAATCACTTTTGTTGATGAACTTAAACAGCTTGGACAAAAACCAGTTGGCTTTAAAATTGTAGTGAGTCATGTTGATGAAATTGAAATATTAGTGAAAGAAATGATACGTTTAGATAAGTATCCTAGTTTTATTACTGTTGATGGTGGCGAAGGTGGTACGGGCGCTACTTTTCAAGAATTACAAGATGGCGTTGGCCTACCATTATTTACAGCACTTCCTATTGTGTCTGGCATGCTTGAACGCTATGGTATACGGGATAAAATTAAGATTTTTGCTTCAGGTAAGCTAATCACACCCGACAAAATCGCCATTGCACTCGGATTAGGCGCTGATTTAGTTAATATTGCTCGAGGCATGATGATTAGTGTCGGCTGCATTATGAGTCAACAATGTCACCTCAACACATGTCCAGTAGGTGTTGCTACGACAGATCCTAAAAAGGAAAAAGCGCTCATTGTAGAAGAAAAAACATTTCGCGTAACCAATTACATCACAAGTCTACATGAAGGCTTATACAACATCGCAGCAGCAGTTGGTGTTAACAATCCAACAAATATCACAGCACAACACATCATACATCAACAACAAAATGGCACGTTACAAAGCATAGACACATACAAACTTAAACTTCTGGAGCCATAAGTTAAGAAGCGTTAAACATTTCTTTTTACAACATGTAATAAGCGTTAGTAAGTCTCACAATAAAATATAAACAAAGCCAAAAATAAAGGAGCGGGACAGAATTCATTATGAATTCGTAGTCCCGCCCCGGCAAGATTGACTCGGATTGAAAAAGCTTGGTATACGCATATTTTCAATCCAGTCAACGACTGCCAATATATGGCATTCATAGCCTAAAACATAATGATGTCCCAGGCTCATAGTTATTACTGAATTATATTTCTACTTTAAAATCCACAACTTGTGGCATGTTATTTAAATTGTGGTGCGTTAGATAATCGATTAATAGCTGTGCACCCTCCACTTGTATATCTTTAACCACCTTTGCTTCTGCAAACATGTTATAATCACCGCCACCTACAGCACGATAATTGTTTACACAAACGGTATAGATCTTATCTTCGACTAATGGCTGTCCTTCCACTTTAATATCATGCACGCGATGCCCCATAGGCTCTCTCACTTTAATATTATATGATACGCCTCCAAATATGTCATAGTTATAATGTTGCGGTTTAGGATTTAAAAACGTGTCATTAATACCTACATCCCCGCTGTCCGTAAGATCAAAATAGCGTGCTGATTGTTCTAATGCTTCACGAATGCCCTTACCCGTCATCTCTAATACTTTAAACGTATTTGGAAACGGATAGTTATTGATAATATCACGCATTGTAATGGTCTTATCAAAGCCAGTCGCAGAATCAAATAATGCCGTACTTGCTATTTGAGCGCCGCTTGTTTGTAATAATGCATGTAGTAACACATTAATAAAAGGGTGCGGTGCAATTCTTGCAGTAAATGGCTCGTCAACAATCATATTCTGCTGAATTTCAGCAATCGGCGTATCTAACCACGTGTCCACATCACTCATTAATTGACTATCTTTATCGATTAATTTAAAAGCGCTGTCATCGTGCACTGGCAACAGTTCACTTGTACGCTGAACCAATTGTCTTCGATCATTGAATGTTAGCGTAACTTTACCAATTTGTGTCGCACGTGTTCCTGGTTGTAGAATAACTGTATCGTGCTTGATAGCAGCAATTTCACGGTGTTGATGCCCCGTAATAAGCACGTCAATGTCCGACCCAAAGCGCTGCAATATCTCAGACGCTTCATTTTCTCCAGTTAATACTTCAGTTGGTTGATACGTGTCAATGTTACGTTCAAAGCCCCCATGATAACTAACAACCACGATATCAGCCTGTTCACGTACTTGAGGTAATATGTCCTCTAACGTTTGAACTGCACTATTAAATGTTAAGTGTTGAATATACTCTGGTCGTTCCCAATGTGGAATATATTGTGTCGTTAAACCAATAATACCAATATTGTATCCTTGCTTCTTAATATACATGATTCCTTGTTCTGTTAATGGTTTATTATCTTTTAAAATATTGGCACAAAGGATTGGATAATTTAAGCGATTGATACTTTGAGTTAAATAGTTAAGACCATAGTTAAATTCATGGTTTCCTAATGTACCAAAGTCAAAACCAATACGATTATAGATATCCGTCAATGGCTTGCTAGAATGTATATGTGTAGCAAGGTAATGACAAAAAGGTGAACCTTGTAAAAAATCACCATTATCTATTTTAAAGCTAGCATCATAGCGCTGACAATCTTGTTCAATTATGTGGTTCGCCAATAATAGCCCCATCGGTTTATAACCTTTTGTCTGTTTAAAATCTGTTGGGAAAATATAACCATGTATATCACTTAAAATGTAAAATGCAAGTTGTGTCATCGCATGTTGTCCTCCATTACTTCAATTTTTCAGTTTTAAGGGTTTTATCTCCTTGCTTTAACCGTATATTAGCCCCTTTTAAAGACTCCGTTACCTTTGCTGAAATCGTCACTGAAGCTGTGCCATCTTTATTGACTTTAATGGTTGGAAGTGAACCATAGCCGATATTACTATATGATTTACCATCCGTTGAAAATTGACCGATTTGTTTACCACCATCTTGATAAATTCCTAATTTCAAATTATCTAATGATTGGTTAGCCGGTAATTGTGACAAATTAATCGTGATGTTAAATGGCATGTTAGCTTGCACATCTTTAGGAATAGCAAAGGCTACATTTTGCACAGCCGGTTGGTCTCCTGGTTGTTTATCACCATCATCTTTAGTAGATTTTGTACTGCCATAACTACCAGGCGCAAACGTTGATCGATCGTACCAATGATAACCTTCAGGTGGTTGTGACCATGGTTCTTTTTGCGGTTCTGTTGAATTTTGTGGCTGTTCAAAATCATGTAACACAGTCGCTTTATCTAATTTTACACCACTTTTAGCTAAATTCGGTGTTGCTTCTTTCTTACTTAACCAAGAAGTTAAGTTATTCAACAATTGTGCGTTATCTTCTTCTTTAAAACCATCATACGTTTTCTTTGTTTTACCCGTGTCTTCACGTAAATATTTTGGAGAACTATCTTCTACCAATGAGGAGTCTCCAATAAAGGCAGCTTTTCCTTTACCTACCTTTGCAATAGCAATATAGGCACCTTCAGCTTTACCTCCACCATTATAAACACCTTGGTCAACTGCATGACTCCATTTCGCATTGTTACCTAAGTGATCAGGTGTGTATACAATTCCTTTTGCTTTTTTAGGATCTGTAATAGCAAGTGTTGAACCAGCATGCATAGACACAGATTTAACGCCTTTAGTAATGCCAAAACTTTCATCGCTTGAGACAAGATTAGATGTATTCAAATCCCCTAAAGCATTATAACGGAAACGCACACCAAAATTTTGGGCTAACCAGTCTGAGCTTGAAACACCTGCCATTGCTTTAGATTGTTTCTCTCCTTGATCCATATCCTTGGTCATATCCGCATAGGCACCACGACGATAGCCATTCATAGCTTCAGAAGAATCAATGCGGTTTAAATTTCTATCTGCATTGTAATGGTCTGAGATAAAAATGATACTTCCACCATGATTTACAAAATTCACAATGGCTTGTTGTTCAGTCGTCTTAAATGGAATATTCGCTTCTGGTATGACTAAAATATCACTATTTTTTAATGACTCTTGACTAATATTTGCTTCCCCATCTAGTGATTTAACAGCAAAACCTTGTTTCTTCATTGAATCCGCATAATCAGAAAAACCACCATCAATAACCCAATCAGCCGCGCCAGCAGTTTGTCCATGAGAATTATCAAATAGAACTGTGCGTGAAGCTGTATTCGTTTCAGCTGCTTGTGTAGATGGAAACATGGATAATGCTAATGCTGAGGCAACTATAGTAGAGCTTACAACTTTTATCATTTTCATACTTGTCTAACTCCTTTTATTAACTTATTTTCACACACCAGCAGTATATTAAAAATCACACACAAACGGGTTACTATTAATGATATTTTATATATCTTTACCGATTTTAAATAATTTTTATTTAATTTTAACAAAAAGTTAACGAAATCTACACATAACATATAGTATAGTGTGCTACTCTATAATTGTCGATATTAAAGACATAGATACATATTGCAAAATAGTGAATGGGGGCAATGTTATTATATGAAACACGTTAAATATCTTCTACTACTCGTGTTATCGGTGGTTATCTTTGCAGCTGCTTGTGGAGGTAACAGTTCTTTAGATAACAATTCCAAAAGTTCCAACTCAGAATCAGGCAAAGGTAACTACAAACCAAAAGAATTAACGGTCCAATTTGTACCATCTCAAAATGCGGATAAATTAGAAGCAAAAGCAAAACCACTTGAAAAGCTACTATCCAAAGAATTAGACATTCCAGTAAAAGTATCCGTATCTACAAACTACAACACGATTGTTGAAGCGATGAAATCGAAAAAAGTCGATGTTGGTTTCTTACCACCAACCGCATACACATTAGCACATGATCAGAAAGCTGCTGACTTGTTATTACAAGCACAACGCTTTGGTGTGAACAAAGATGGATCACCTACGAAAAAGCTTGTTAAGGACTACAAATCAGAAATCTTAGTTAAAAAAGATTCAGGCATTAAAAGCTTAAAAGACTTAAAAGGGAAAAAAATTGCATTACAAGACGTCACATCTACAGCTGGTTATACTTTCCCAATTGCTACATTGAAAGAAAAAGCTGGTATTGACGCAACAAAAGATATGAAAATCGTCAATATGAAAGGTCATGACCAATCGATTATTTCATTATTAAATGGCGATGTGGATGCTGCAGCAGTATTCCAAGATGCACGTAATGTCGTTAAAAAAGACCAACCAAATGTATTCAAAGATACAAAGATTTTAGAATTAACAAAACCAATTCCAAACGATACAATTTCAGTTAGACCAGATATGGATAAAGATTTCCAAAAAAAATTGAAAAAAGCATTTAAAGATATCTCAAAAACTAAAGAAGGTCATAAAATCATCAGTGAAGTATATTCACATGAAGGATATACAGATGCGAAAGATTCTGACTTCGATATTGTTAGAGAATACGAGAAAAAAGTAAAAGATATGCAATAATTGGTTGTTATTTTCTACTGAATCATAGATAAAGAACGTCAATTGAAAAGCTAAGCCAAATTTTGGCATAGCTTTTCTTTATAACTTTATACAAAGTGAACCTTATTAGAGAAAGGTGTTATAACATGAGTCAAATAGAGTTTAAAGATGTGAGCAAAGTCTATCCGAATGGACATGTCGGCTTGAAAGATATTAATTTAAATATCGAAAAAGGAGATTTTGCAGTCATCGTTGGATTATCAGGCGCAGGTAAATCTACACTACTACGTTCTGTCAATCGCCTACATGATGTCACATCAGGGGATATTACAATTGAAGGAAAATCAATTACACAAGCAAAAGGAAAATCACTACTGTTGATGCGTCGTAATATCGGCATGATATTTCAACATTTTAACTTAGTAAAACGCTCTACCGTATTGCGTAACGTCTTAAGTGGCCGAGTTGGTTATCATCCTACCTGGAAAATGATTTTAGGCCTATTTCCTAAAGAAGATAAAATAAAAGCAATGGATGCATTAGAACGCGTCAATATTTTGGATAAATTTGATCAACGCTCGGATGAACTATCAGGTGGTCAACAACAACGTATTTCGATTGCGCGCGCGCTCGCCCAAGAACCTTCTATCATTCTAGCGGATGAACCAGTTGCTTCACTTGACCCACTGACAACAAAGCAAGTAATGGATGATTTAAAGAAAATCAATGAAGAATTAGGTATTACAATTTTAATTAATCTTCACTTTGTCGATTTAGCGCTAGAATATGGTACGAGAATTATAGGGTTGCGCGATGGTGAACTCGTATATGATGGTCCCGCTGAAGAAGCCACTGAAGAAGTATTTAATGAAATCTATGGTCGTCAATTAAAAGCCGACGAAAAGCTAGGAGTGAATTAAAATGACATCTCCTGCTACATCTACAAACAAATATGATAAATATTTAAACAAAAAACTATCATTAAAGACAAGCTTTTCTATACTAATCGTTGCCGTCTTAGTCATTTGGAGTTTCGTGTATACGGGCTTTAGCTTCTCAGATTTAATGGTGGGTGTACCTCAAATCGGAGACTTTTTCAAACAAATGTTTCCACCTGAATGGAGTTATTTAAAAGCAATTTGGCAACCAATGTTAGATACGATTCGCATGGCAATCGTTGGGACATTTTTAGGTGCTATCGTTTCTGTTCCTATCGCATTAATTTGTGCCAGTAATATTATCCGTACAAAATGGATTACCATTCCTGCACGATTTATTTTGAACATTGTTCGAACAATACCTGATTTATTATTAGCTGCTATCTTTGTTGCTGTATTTGGTATTGGCCAAATTCCAGGGGTACTTGCCCTATTCATCTTAACAATTTGTGTTATAGCCAAGTTATTATACGAAGCAATTGAAACCATT
This sequence comes from Staphylococcus sp. HMSC62D11, assembly GCF_001839145.1. Taxonomy (NCBI): domain Bacteria; kingdom Bacillati; phylum Bacillota; class Bacilli; order Caryophanales; family Staphylococcaceae; genus Staphylococcus; species Staphylococcus sp. HMSC62D11. Next base: position 85,678 of record NZ_KV840199.1, read on the forward strand.
GAACCTGGCCCAATGGAAGCCATGACTGCAGTTGGCGCAAATAAAACTAAATGGATTGTTTTTGGCGTCGTGCCACAAATTATTTCTACATATTTTTCATATGTATTATTTGCATTTGAAATTAATATTCGCGCTTCTGCTGTATTAGGACTGGTTGGCGCAGGTGGTATTGGCTTGTTCTATGACTCAACACTCGGCTTATTCCAGTACCCTCGTACAGCTATGATTATTTTATTCACTTTAGTCATTGTTGTTATTATTGACTATGTGAGTTCGAAAGTGAGGGAACAACTCGCATGACACACGAGCCACAAACTTTTCAATCACCTAAATATAATTTAAGCACTAAGAGACAAAAGCAACGTGTGATTAAACGCTGGGTTATCGCCATCGTGGTTGCCCTCATTGTGATATGGGGATTTGCTGGTATGCCAGCCCTTGAATTGAAAAGCAAATCTGTAGAAATCTTAAAAGCAATTTTTTCAGGATTATTCCATCCAGATTTAGGATATATTTATATACCTGAAGGAGAAGATTTATTACGCGGTCTGCTAGAAACCTTTGCCATTGCTGTCATTGGTACTTTTATTGCGGCAATTATTTGTATTCCATTCGCATTTTTAGGAGCCAATAACTTAGTCAAACTACGACCAGTGACAGGCACAACGAAATTTATTTTAAGTGTTATTCGTGTCTTCCCTGAAATTGTCATGGCACTCATCTTTATTAAAGCTGTAGGGCCTGGCTCCTTCTCTGGGGTTCTTGCTTTAGGTATTCACTCAGTTGGAATGCTAGGAAAACTCTTTGTAGAAGACATTGAAAGCTTAGATTTCACTTCTGTGGAGTCATTAAAGGCAAGCGGTGCTAATAAGACAAAGACATTAGTATTTGCTGTTATACCACAAATATTACCGTCATTTTTATCATTAATTCTGTATCGTTTTGAGCTTAATTTGCGTTCAGCATCAATTTTAGGATTAATTGGTGCAGGCGGTATTGGTACACCATTAATCTTTGCTTTACAAACACGATCTTGGGATCGTGTTGGAATCATTTTAATTGGCTTAGTGATAATGGTTGCGATTGTTGATTTAATCTCCGGCGCAATCCGTAAACGAATTGTATAACTTAAAACATTGATCATATCAAGCTGGAACATAATTTCCAAGGTAATAGCACAAAGATGGTTTAAAATTAAAAATCATCTTTGTGCTTTCTTTATATTTAATACTCCTTATTTTTAGGCTCTACGTCAAAATTGTTGGCTCACCTTCTTAGGGGACAGCTTCAGCTTGTCCTGTTCCCACAGGAGTCTCGCCAAAATACGTCATATTTATATGTAATTTTACATCAACATACTTTTAAAAAATAAGGCATTTTCGTATAATTTAATAAATACCACTAAGCGAAATGAACGAAAACCCTTATGAATGATTCTAATAGGACGCAACATATACTATTAATAAAAACTCAATTTGAATACATTCAAATGATATATGTATTTTGATGTTTCTTTTTTGTCCGAAACATTTTTCTTTCTAATCTATACTTAAGTTTTAAATTCTTACAAAATAAGTTGGAATTAGTATAAGTGTGCGTTATAATAATGATGTTCTTAATTATCTGAATATTCTAATAATAAATGGAGATCCTTCTATGACAAACCAAAATTGGCATTTTGAAACTCAAACGATACATGCCGGACAAGAGATTGACGATTTTTCAAAATCACGTGCAGTACCTATTTATCAAACATCTAGTTATGTCTTTGATAATACACAACATGCCCAAGATTTATTCGCATTAGCACAACCTGGCAATATTTACACACGTATTATGAACCCAACCCAAAATGTATTCGAAGAACGCGTTGCAGCGCTTGAGGGTGGTATTGGCGCACTGGCTACATCGTCAGGCCAAGCTGCAATTACATTGGCACTATTAAATATTGTCAATGCTGGTGATGAAATCGTTGCTTCATCTAACCTTTACGGTGGTTCATACAACTTATTAAATGTCACTTTTAAAAAGCTTGGCATTACGGTCCATTTTGTTGACCCTGACCACCCTGAAAACTTTGCAGCACAAATTAATGACAACACAAAAGCAATATATGCTGAAACGATGGGTAATCCTAAAATTGATGTATTAGATATTACAGCAGTCGCTGATGTCGCACACCAACATGGCATCCCACTAATTATTGATAATACATTCGCCTCACCATATTTATGCCGACCTTTTGAATTTGGTGCGGACATCGTGATACATTCAGCTACAAAATTTATTGGCGGTCATGGTACGTCTATTGGTGGTATTATTGTAGATAGTGGCAAATTTAATTGGGACAATGGTAAATTCCCTGGTTTAGTTGAACCAGATGAAAGTTATCACGGTGTTTCTTATACAAAAGATGTAGGTGAAGCTGCTTATATTACAAAAGCACGTGTCCAACTTTTACGTGATTTAGGCTCAGCCGTATCACCTTACAATGTGCATGAATTCTTAATTGGTTTAGAGACTTTGCATTTACGCATGGAACGTCACTCCGCAAATGCACTCAAAGTCGCACAATTTTTAGATCAACATCCTAAAGTAACTTGGGTAAATTATCCTGGTTTAGTTAATAACAAATATCATGCTTTGGCAGAAAAATATTTACCTAAAGGTCAAGGCGCCATCTTAACATTTGGTGTTGATGGTAGCGTTGAAGATATTTCACGTTTTGTCGATGCATTAGATCTTTTCTCACTTTTAGCAAATGTGGGAGACTCTAAATCACTAGTTATTCATCCTGCAAGCACAACACATTTACAATTATCTGAGGAAGAACAACGCAAGTCAGGCGTATTACCTGAAATGGTTCGTTTATCAATTGGCACTGAAAATGCTGATGATATTATTAATGATTTAGCACAAGCATTAGAAACCGTTTAAGCATTAAAATATACTAAGGTTATCTATTATAAACGTTTTTGCCATAGATAATCTTAGTTTTTCTATTTATAATCTCTAAAAATATAATGTATAAGTTATATAAAAGACTCTCCAACATGTAAATTGCAAGAAATACACATGTTGGAGAGTCACTTTAAATTTGTTTTAATTTTATTTTAAATTGCCAAACGTCATTTAAGTACTTATCAAAAATAATATCTTTTTGAAATGCTTGATACATTTCTCTTTGTTGGGCCCACCCCAACTTGCGTTGTTCGCGGAAATGCTTGTCGCATTTCTTTTTGTTGGGGCCCCACCCCAACTTGCTTTGCCTGGTGAATTTCTTCTCGAAATTTTCTTTGTTGGCCCCTATTTGGTCATTTTGCTTTTTTCTTCGAAGCCTAGTTTTTTGAGGTATTTGACGCTGTTTTCCATGTTGACTTTGTGGTTGTTTTTGTCGTATGAAAATAAGTCGAAGTTGCGTTTTATTTTTTGGATATCTGCTTTGTTATAATCGATATCTACTTTTTCGTCTATTTTATCCCGCTCACTCGTTAAACGGTAGTCGACGCCTTTAGCATTTTCTAAAGCTTTGTGTTTCTTAAATAATGCTTTTCCTTCTTTTTCTGATAAGCCCATGTCATCATATTTTAAAGTGCTTATTGTTGATTGTGATATCACTTTATTATTTTTATAGGTTAATGAAGTAATGACATGCTTACCATCAATGTCCCCTTCATATGTCTTTGTGCGCTCTTTATCACATGCTGATAAAGTCACTATTGTAATAACAACAATGGCTATCATTGCTATAAACTTCTTCATACCTTCACCTGCTCATTTTTAGTTTATTTTATTATACCACTATATAAAAAATTTAGAACTTGTATGTAATGATTATTATGCATTTTTTGAAAATTCTATATACTTTTATTTTCTAAAACAAAACATGTTACAATGTAGTTATTCCAAGCTTAGGGGGTTATACATATGAAAGCGTCGATAGAATTATTAAAGACATTAACCGATGTTAATGGTATCGCTGGTCAAGAAATGCAAGTTAAAGAAACAATGAGAGATTATCTAAACCCAATTAGTGATAGTATCATTGAAGATCATTTGGGTGGCATTTTTGGTAAAAGAGAAGCTACGTATGGAACTAAGTCGATTATGTTAGCAGGTCATTTAGATGAAATTGGCTTTATTGTTACGAAAATTGATAATGAAGGCTTTATTAAGTTTCAACCCATTGGTGGCTGGTGGAGCCAAGTCATGCTATCGCAAAAAGTGACAATTACAACGGATCAAGGACAAGAAATACGAGGCATTATTGGATCTAAACCGCCCCATGTCCTTGAAGCTGAAGAGCGTAAAAAGGCTGTTGATATTAAAGACATGTTTATTGATATTGGTGCACGCAGCCGTGAAGATGTTGAGCAGCATGGTATCGAAGTAGGAAATATGATTACGCCATATAGTGAATTTGAAACATTAGCCAACAGTAAATATTTGACGGCCAAAGCATTTGATAATCGTTATGGCTGTGCTGTAGCAGTTGAAGTATTAAAAAACCTTAAAGATGAAAACCTTGGCATTAATCTGTACGCAGGTGCTACAGTCCAAGAAGAAGTAGGTTTACGTGGTGCTAAAGTGGCAGCTCAAACCATTAAACCCGATTTAGCTATCGCAGTTGATGTATGTGTGCCTTATGATATTCCTGGTATGTCGGGTCAAACAAGTGAAACCGCACTAGGTAATGGTCCTGTAGTAATTATGATGGATGCCTCAAGCATAGCTCATCAAGGCTTACGTCAACATATTAAAGAAGTTGCGAAAAAGCATTATATCAGTGTTCAATGGGATACTACAACAGGTGGTGGTACCGATGCCGGTAGTATTCACGTCGCAAATGAAGGCATTCCAACTATCACAATTGGTGTAGCCTTGCGTTACATGCATTCTAATGTCTCTGTTTTACATACAGATGATTATGAAAACTCAGTTCGACTTATTACTGAAATTGTTCGTTCTTTAAATGACGAGACCTATCAACAAATTGTGTGGTAAGTTACTTGGGTCAACACGTTTGACATCCTCATACGCTGTCAGACGTGTTTTTTCTAAAGTCATCTTCTTTTATATTGTTCCAAAGACCAATCATCTTTTAAAAGATTAAAATTAAATCATATTATTATGTGCTATTACACACGATAAGTAAAACAAATTATAAAATATCGGAATATTCGCTTATTTAGTTATTGTATTTGATATACTGGGTGTTATCTTAAAGGAGGATGATGACATGCCCTCAAGTGTGAAACGTAAAGAGAAAGCATCGTTTATCACAAGATTTTTAAATGGCGTGGAATGGGTTGGAAATAAACTTCCTGACCCTGCAGTGTTATTCTTTATGATGTGTGTACTATTAGCCGTAATGACTTGGGTCATTTCTTGGTTCAATGTATCAGTCAAACATCCTGGTAATGGCCATACGATTCATATAAAAAGCATCATCAGTACTGACGGTATTGCTATGATTATGAATGATGCCATTAAGAACTTTTCAGAATTTCCTGCGCTTGGACTCGTATTAGCTGTAATGATTGGTATTGGCGCAGCAGAAAAATCTGGCTACTTTGACAAGCTTTTAATATCAGTCGTTAATCATGCGTCTAAAAAGCTCATTCTGCCAACAATTATATTTATCGGTATTATGGGCAGTATTGCTGGTGATGCAACGACCGTCATTTTACCACCCTTAGCTGCAATGTTATTCATTAAAATTGGCTATCACCCTATTGCTGGTCTAGCCATGGCATATGCTTCTTCATTAGGTGGCTTTGGCGCAAACTTAATTATTGGCATGCAAGATGCATTAGTGTATGCATTTACAAATCCAGCCACTAAAATTGTGACAGATAAAGTGAACACCAATGTTGCTATGAATTGGTACTTTATTGCCGCAAGCGTCTTTATGCTTATACCTACGTTGTATTTTACAACAACAAAATTAGTAATACCGCACTTAGGTAAATACGATGATAGTAAGGCTGAGTTAGACGATACAGACCAACCTTCATCAACGGTTACACCGATTGAACAACGTGCATTACGTTGGGCAAATATCTCATTTATCGTTCTAGTTGTCGCATTAATTATCTGCGCTATTCCTGAAGGCAGCTGGTTGCGTAATCCAAAGACAGGTAGTCTCATCGATAATTCGCCATTGATTAATGGCGTAGGATTAGTGATACTCGTCATTTTCCTGATTCCTGGTGTAATATATGGCGTCCTTAGTAAACAAATCAAATCTACTAAAGATTTAGGAAAGATGATTTCTGATTCGTTAGCTACAATGAGTTCTTTTATTCTGATCGTGTTCTTTGCTGCACAATTGCTTGCTTTCTTAAAATGGAGTAATTTAGGTGTTATTGTGGCAGTTAAAGGCGCAAATTTATTACAAGGTCAACATGGTATCGTATTAATTATCGGTATTTTAATATTAAGCGGCTTGGTCAATATGGTGATTGGCAGTGCCTCTGCAAAATGGGGTATTCTGGCACCTATCTTTGTTCCGATGATGCTGTTAATTGGTTTTCATCCTGCGTTTACCCAGATGATTTATCGCGTTGGCGACTCTATTACCAATCCAATAACGCCAATGATGCCGTATATGCCTTTACTACTAACATATGCGCAAAAATACGATAAAAATATGAAACTCGGCTCCTTATTATCTAGCCTGATGCCATACACAATTGTCCTTTCCATTGTATGGACGCTCTTCCTCATTATTTGGTATTTACTAGGCGTTCCAGTAGGTCCTGGAGGTCCAATAAAAGCAAATTAGCAGTATAATCAGTTTGGACATAAATATAGAAAAAATTCGATAAGCAAGTTGCCTCCTTAGCGAGCCCATAACACAAAGTATGGATTATCAAAAAAGCACAAAGACGATTTTTTATTTCAAATCATCTTTGTGCTTTTATTTGTTGCCCCACCTCATTTTCAATTTGAAAATAATTATTCCGAGAAAGATACAATGAAATTCAACTAAAATTCCCACTAATTTATTATAAAAACAAGGATTTTAATGTAGAATAATAGTAAAGAGGGTAATCATAATTAATAGACTATCCAAAGGCAATAGGAGGATACAATGGAAGAACGCATCGGCTTAATTGACATAGGATCTAACACAATTAGATTAGTCATTTTTAAATTTAGCAAAACAGCTGGCTTGAATGAAATACTAAACATTAAAACACCGGCAAGACTAAGTCAATACTTAACATCTAAAAAGGAAATGAGCAAAGACGGTATTAAAGTGCTCATTGAAGCGCTTAAAAGCTTTAAAAAAGTTGCGCAAGAATTTAACGTTACCGAGTTACATCCGATTGCAACAGCAGCTATCCGTCAATCTAAAAATAAAAACGCCATCATCAAACAGGTCAAAAAAGAATTAAATATTGATATGAAAATCATTCCAGAACTAGATGAAGCCTATTATGGCTTTTATGCCATCACACATACAACAGAAATTGCTAACGGTGTATCCGTTGATATTGGTGGTGGTTCAACCGAAGTAACATTATTTAAAGATAAGGAATTAGTTGAATCACATAGTTTTCCTTTTGGTGTCGTTACACTTACACGTATGTTTTTTGAAAATAAAGCGCACAACAACAAATCAGCTATTAAAGATATGGAAAAATTCATCTCTTCACAATTTGATGAATTATCTTGGCTACAAGATAAAGAAGTAGCCCTTGTCGGTGTGGGTGGTTCTGCACGAAACGTGGCTCGTATTCATCAATCGGAACACTCCTATCCAATTGGTGGCGTACATAATTACACAATGTCTGATAATGATATTGAGGAAGTGCTAGATATCATACGCAAAAGTGACCGCGATGACTTAACTAATCTAGATGGACTGAGTCGTGACCGAGTTGATATTATTTTACCAGCTTTTTGCGTATTTAAAGCATTGTATAAAAAAGTAAACGCAACTCAATTTACATTTTCAAGAAATGGGTTACGTGAAGGCTACATCATTAAACAAATTCGTGACCGTTATACAGATGTTTTTGATAAATATAACGTTCGTAAAGAAGCTATCCATTTTCTTGCGAATGAATATCAAATTGAAGAAAGTAGCTCTGCGAGTCGACTTAAATTAGCTAAATCCCTATTATCACAGATCATGCAATATTCAGAGTTCAATTTAAGCGATAAAGAGCAACGATTGTTTGAAGAAGGCGCGTATATCTATTACTTAGGTAGCTTTATCGATTCAGATTCAAGCTCACCGCATAGCTATTATATTATTGCGAACTCAATGATTAATGGTTATACACATAAAGACCGTGTGAAACTAGCCCTACTTGCCAGCTTTAAAAATAAATCATTGCTAAAATTCTATTGTACTGAGACAAACTGGTTTGGAAATAAAGAGATCGATACCATTCAAATTCTTGGAGGCATTATTAAGTTTGTCAATGCACTCAATATTTCACACACAAGCTTTGTAGAAGATGTCTCATTGAAACCATTGAAAAAAGCTGAAGAAGATTTTGAACTCATCGTTTACCATAAAGGTGAACCTATTGCTGAAAAGTATCAGGCAATGCGCCAAAAAAAACATATAGAAAAAGTCTTAAAGGGTAAAGTTGCCATCACCTTTACAAAATATTAAAACTCTTATGCTATCTTTATGTTAGGTAAAACTGCCATAGCACGTACGTATATAACAAAAATTATGACTAAACGACAAGGTGTGTATAGACAATGCAAAATCAATTGGGAGAAAATAACATCAATTTACCGCAGTATTACAACAATCGAGAACTTAGCTGGTTAGATTTTAACTATCGTGTATTACAAGAAGCTTATGACGATAATAATCCTTTATTAGAAAAGTTAAATTTCATCTCTATCTTTAGCTCTAATTTAGATGAATTTTTTATGGTCCGGGTCGCTGGCTTAAAAGACCAAGTTAAAATGGGATATGATAAGCCTGAAAATAAAGCACAAATGACACCGCAAGAACAAGTTGATGCTATCCAAGAAAAGAATACCACATATGTTGATAAACAATATGAGCGCTATAATGAACTTATCGAAGAACTTCGACAATATGATATCGAAATGTCTCAACCTGAACAATTATCCAACCAACTATTAACTCGTCTTGAACAAGAGTTTAAGACAACCATATTGCCTACGCTTACACCTTTAGGTATTGATGCATATCATCCATTTCCAAAATTAAATAATAAAAGCTTAAATATCTTCGTTGATATTGATACGGAAGATGCGATAAATTCTGCTATTGTTCAAATTCCGTCATTAATACCTAGGTTCATTACACTCAATGAAGGTACAAAACAATATGTATTAATGGTTGAAGATGTGATTACTTATTTCATCAATTATCTATTCACGGGATACGAAGTTTTAAATACGTTTACATTCCGTATTACACGTAACGCCGATTTAACCATTCATGAGGATGGTGCTGAAGATTTACTTATCGAAATTGAACGTTTCTTGAAAGAACGTAAAAGTGGTTCAGCTGTGCGTTTAGAGGTTGACGGTCGCACCGCTAATTCAGACGATATTCCATGGCTCATTGATACGTTAGAAGTTGAGAACAATGACGTGTATTTTGTTAATGGACCACTCGATTTAACATTTTTATTTGGTTTGGTAGACCATTTATCACACAAATTAAAATTCTTAACTTATGAGCAATATACACCACAAGTACCGCGTTCTTTAGGTACTAATAATATTTATGAATTAGCTTTAAAACGCGATATTTTCTTCCATCATCCTTATGAATCATTTCAACCGATTGTCGACTTTATTCGCGAAGCTGCAGATGATCCTGATACAATTGCGATTAAACAAACATTGTACCGCGTAAGTAAAGATTCACCAATTATTAAAAGTTTAAAAGAAGCTGCCGAAAAAGGTAAACAAGTGACTGTACTTGTAGAATTAAAAGCGCGGTTTGATGAAGAAAATAATGTGCATTGGGCACGTATGTTAGAAGATGCTGGTTGTCATGTCATTTATGGTATGACACACTTAAAAACACATAGTAAAATTGCACTTGTAGTAAAACGTACTCATGGAACATTAACTTCATTCGTACATTTAGGTACAGGTAACTATAACGATAAAACAGCTAAACTCTATACAGATATGGGTATTATTACCACAAATAAAGAAATTGCGGAAGACGCGATTAATTTCTTTAATTATTTAAGTGGCTATTCCGTTAAGCCCGTATATAACAAATTAATCGTGGCACCATTTGATATTCGTGATGTCTTTATCGACCGTATCGACAAAGAAATTAAAAGTCACCACGAACATGGCAATGGCCATATTATCATGAAGATGAATTCATTAACTGATAAAGCGATCATCAAGAAATTGTTCGAAGCTTCTCAAGCAGGCGTTAAAATTCAGTTGATTATTCGTGGCATATGTTGTTTAAAACCTGGAATTCCTGGTATAAGTGAGAATATTGAAGTCGTTAGTATTGTAGGACGATTATTAGAACATTCTCGTATTTATTATTTCTATAATAATGGAGACCAACGTATTTATCTTTCTTCCGCTGACGTCATGACTCGGAATATGATTAAACGTGTTGAAATTTTATTCCCAGTTGAAGATAACGACATTGCCAAACGATTACTAGACTATATGAACTTACAATTATCAGACAATCAAAAGGGACGTTATCAAGATCAATATGGTCAATATCACTATATTAAAAACGATATGTCACCTTTAAATTCACAAGCCTATTTAATGCAAAAAGCAATTAAATATGGTAAACAATTAAAAAAGCTCGCGTCCCAGCCTTCAGGAGTTCCCGTCGTTTCTAAGCGAGGCGCTGGTTGGGTTAAGAAACTCCGTGATACCTTTAAACGATAATACAAACAGCATGGCATATAAATCCCAAAATAATAGCACAAAGATGGTT
>NZ_KV840199.1:96719-144733 GCF_001839145.1 Staphylococcus sp. HMSC62D11
GATGGTTTAACATAAATCATCTTTGTGCTTCTTTATTTACAACAATATTTCGTATTGTTGGCTCGCATTCTTAGAGGACAACTTCGACACCCCAGCTTGCGTTGTACGTAGAAATGCTTTTCGCATTCCTCTTTGCTGGGGCCCCCACCCCAGCTTGCGTTGTACGTAGAAGTGCTTATCGTATTCCTCGTTGCTTGGCCCTCATCCCAGCTTGCTTTGTTAGTAAAAACTGATTTTGCCAGTTTTTATGTCTGCAAATAAGATTGTAGAAATCATAGTGGAAGAAAAGAATCAGGCGCTGGAACTCTAATCACTTACATGTATATCCCAACATGTTTTTCTAATTTTTTACTGGGTGCTGGTACCATTGTTTTAAATATTGATAGAGTACTTCACTATATGTTTGCAATTCTGTCGCAGTAATTTTTTCATCTACACTATGCGCTTCGGTCAAACTTCCGGGACCATATAAAATTGTTGGTATACCAAAGTGTGCTGTCCAACCACCGTCTGTAACTGTCGTACTCATACCATGTTCTAAAGGTTTATGGTGTACAAGTTCATGTGCCTGTTGCAAAGCTTTAAATCCTGGATGGGTCGTTGGGATTTCAAAACTTGGAAAAATCTCTCCTTTATCTTCAATCATTGATGCACCACCCCATTCAAAGGACAATGGATGATCTTTCAACCAAATATCAGCTGCAGCTACTTGGTTTAAATATGTTTCAATTTCTGCAATAACATCTTCATAGCATTCATTAGGTAAATAGTGTACCGTAATCCATAAACGACATTCATCAGCAATAAAAGCAGGATGTCGGCCTCCTTCAATAACAGCAGGATTTATTGTATTTGCGCCAGGTGGCATTCCTGGACTCGATTTCATCACTGCCCAATGCCGTTCTAATTCATTTAATGCTTGAATGACTTTCATCATTTTTTCAATAGCGCTGGCACCAAATAAGCCACCACCTGCATGTATGGTTTGATGACGTGCGCCATCGTGTATTGTGTGCTTACTTTTAACTGTAATCCAGCCTGTAATCACGCCACCTTGACCTAACGCCATATTATCACTCGTATCTAAGACTAATGCTAAGTCGGCTTTAGGTCCGATTTCACAAGCACGCTTTGTCCCTGCTTCACCAACCTCTTCCCCAACTACAGAATGAACAATAATATCACCTTGAGGGAGACGTCCTTCTTGATGTAATCGCTCTAAGACATAAAATAAAGCAGCCATGCCACCTTTCATGTCACTAACACCACGACCATAGAGCCAGTCGTTAACATGCGTTAATTCAAATGGCGGATAGTTCCACTCACAATCATCATCGACAGAAGCCACATCCACATGTCCATTTAAAATTAACTTTGGTGCTGTTGGATCCTCACCTTTTAACGTGGCTACAATAATACTGTCATTAGGATAAAGTACCTCACGTTGAATTGTAAAACCTAAATCCTCAAGCAAGCGTTGAATATCATCTTGCAAAGGATTTGTATTACGTCCAGGAGGGCTTTCTGTATTATATTTCACCAATAATTCTAACAAGTCGAATAATCTTTGTTCCAATATTGTCATCACCCTTCATTACTTAGAAATTAGGTTATTCTATAATATCAGTGTAACATTCCCCAAGACATGGTTAGCAACTGAATAAGTTAAACTTAATTTGATGTCAGAGCTTTAATCATTACCATAAACTGCATCGATTATTTTTAAAATTCCGATAGTTCATTAAAGCCTTGGCTTATATTTTACGAAAATATTTCTATACTGGTCGTATAGTAATTTGATTTACATTGACATGTGGCGGTTGCGTTATGGCATAACGTATACTTTCAGCTATGTCATAGGTCTCTAGCTTTTTGCGGCCTCCAAAATCACTCTGTTCAGTCATTGGCGTATCAACCATACCTGGTAAAATACTAGTCACTTTAATGCCTGTACGTGCTAAATCTTTTTCTAACCCTCGACTAATCATCTGGACAGCAGCTTTTGTTGCACTATACACAGTACTATCTTTAGTTACCTCTTCAGCACTAATAGATGCTAAATTAATAATATGTCCCTCTTTGTATTGCTGAAAATGTGGTAAAACTGCATTAATAGCATACAAAGTACCCTTTAGATTCGTGTCAATCATTGCATCCCAATCCTCAACTTGATGACTTGTGATTTGTGAACTTAAACTTAAACCTGCACTGTTAACAAGAATATCCACTCGACCAAAGTACTCAATCGCTTTAGCAATTAGTGCTTCTACCTCCTGACGTTGAGTCATATCTATTTCTACTATTAAGCGTTCATATTTACGCATATGCATAGCCACTTGATTTAATCTTTTTCTATTGCGTCCTGCTAATACAACTCTGAATCCCATGCTATGCATCGCTTTAGCAATTTCTTTACCAATACCACTACTTGCCCCAGTTATTACAGCAACACGTCCTACGATATTATCCATTTATAACTACATCCTTTTCTTTTTGGCTTAGTATCTTTATAACCACTGTTGTTAAAACTAAAACAACTTACAAATTCCATTTGTAAAATATAATATTAAGGTATAAAGTGGAAGTATGTCTAATTAAAATGGGTTTATAGAAAGGGAGATAATGATGACTTATCATGATCGTGTCATGAAATTAAGAGCAAAAAAGAAACGCATGGGATTCAGTTTTCGTTTTGAAGACTTATTTAGTGAAGAAGAATTACTGAATATGACGGTAGCACAACGTAAAACAGCCGAAAAAAAGTTTATTCGTGAAATTGATAACATGCATGATGTTCGTATGCCCTTTAGCAGTCAAGATGGCTTCAAAAATAAACTTTATAATTTAGAGTATCAATATAATGAGGTTAAAAAGAATTTTAAAGTTGTTTAATACTAAAAGCCCACAACCAGTACGCATTGGTTTGTGGGCTTTCCAGAGATTATTCAATGTTATTGGGGTATATATGATGCCCTTGATGTTCGCCAGGAAGGGCATACGATACTTGGGTCAAAAAAGTCGAGTTCTTTTTTAGGGGCTGTCTTGATTAACTAGGTACAACTTCCTTGTGTTCAAGACCATATTGATATAATCGTTCTGCATCGATATATGGCATAGAGTCGATAGTGATGTAACCATCTCTAATATCACCAATTAATCCTTGGTTTACGCCTGTATGCACATGAATTTTATAACTGCTTTCATTTGAAAAAATAACTTGTTCAATTACTTTTCGCATCAGTTATCACTCCAATTACTTATTCCTTACATCTACTATAATACGCTCTTTTTTTATTTTTTAAAGTAATATGTGATGTATTTCACAAATTAGTCATTTATCTTAAAATTCACTTTATTTGTATATTTCAACTAATTTGAAGCTGCTTAAATTTGAGGTAAACCGACTGTAATTGTGAACAATTTATTGATGTATTGCCTTATTAAAATACGCATTGGCAGTTTCACCAATTGTTTCTGATAGCGCTGGATGAGGTTGAATCATAGCAGCTAAGTCTTCAAGTTGACCATGTGCAGCTCGCATAGCTGACATTTGCCCGACCACATCCGTAGCATTAGGACCCGCAGCAAAAATACCTAAAATATGGTGCGTGGCTTTATCAATAACCATTTTTATTACACCATTTGTTTCCCCCTTTATTAAAGCTTTCGGCGCTTCTTTAAAGTTTGATTGTGTCACTTTTACGTCATAACCTTGAGCAATTGCTTGTGCTTCAGATAAACCTATTGACGCTGATTCAACTCGCGTATAAATACATCTTGGTATATCCTCTTGTTTCACAGGGTCGGGATTCAGTCCTGCAATTTTCTCAGCCACAACGGCACCATGTGCACTTGCTGTATGCGCCAGTTGATAACCGGCTACAAGATCTCCAATTGCATAGACATGTGGCACCGATGTTTCGTTAAACTCATTCACTTTAATTGTTTTATCTTCCATAGTTAAATTAAGAGATTCAAATGCTTGTAAATTAGGACGTCGCCCAGTTGCAAATAGTAGTGTACCATAGGGTAACTGTGAACCATTTTCTAAATAAACAGCATCAGTATCTACTTTATTGACACGCGCATGTGTAACAATCTTTACACCCTGATGATCTAATAACTTCCGTATCGACGCTTGAACATCTTTATCCTCAGAGCGCAATATATTGTCACCAGACTCTAAAATCGTTACATGAACACTTAAATCAGCCATGGCAGATGCGAGTTCTGTCGCAATGACACCACCACCGACAATCGTTATTTGTTCTGGTAAAGTGGAATGCTTAAAGAACGAATCCGTCGTTTCATAATCAATCTTATCAACACCCTCAATAGGTGGCACGAATGGTGAACTTCCAGTCGCTAATACAATATCATTGGCATGAAGTACGCGGCCATTGACTTCAACAGATAAATCACTATGAACTACCGCTTCTCCTTGTATGTAATTTACATGATTTTCATCAAAAAGATGGTGAACATTGCCAATAATCTCATCCACCACCTCATCCTTACGATGATTCATTTTGTTAATATCCAGCTCAATATGATTTGCAAAAATGCCCCAATCTTTCGCTTGATTCATTTCATAAACACGCTTGCCATGTTCAATCAACAGCTTAGATTGAATACATCCTACATTGAAACATGTGCCCCCCACACGGTCCTTTTCAATGACGGCAACCTTCATCCCTAATTGAGCAGCGCGAATACTCGCAACATAACCCCCGGGTCCAGCACCGACCACAATCAAATCAAACTGTTCAACCATCATCTAAACCCCTTTCACAATGTGTGTATTGTAAATTTATTGTAAACGCTTACTTCAATCCTCATCATTATCATATCGTTAAGGATTGAGACGTGCAAATGAAAACAAGAATTAAATGATTAGTATAAATAAATGATGAAACTTACTTCACTTTTAGCCATTCACTAAGAATTTCTAAATTATAAAGAGAGCGGTTAGAATTCATTGTGAATTCGTATTCCCGCCCCTGCATGGTTGACTTGAATTGAAAAAACTTGGGATAAGCATATTTTTAATCCCGTCAACTACTGCCAATATAGAGTTCAGAGCCTAAAAAAATTATGCCCTAGCCCCCCCCTTATTATGATTCAACTTTAATATTTTAATGTTTGGAATAGCTGTTTATAGTTAGCGATGGCTTGAGTTTCCCTTAGTTGGTTTTTGGTCTGAACTTGTGAAAGAGGTTCTTTAACAATATCTGCCATTCTTTGGGCGAAGGCATCAATGTTGTTTGGTTCTACAAGATAACCGTTTGCGCCATCGTCGATAATTTCTGCTGGACCATATCGGACATCATATGAAATCACTGGGCAGCCTACTTCAATACTCTCCATAACGGTAAGTCCAAATCCCTCATATGCACTTGTGAGTAATGACGCTTTTGATTTTCTAAATTCGTCTAATGGATTTGATGTAAAATCATGAATTGTCACTTTATCTTGTATACCAAAATCATTAATTAAATCAAGCATCAGTTGCTTTTGTTTGTCTTCATCTGCACCAAACACGTCAAGTCTCGTGCCATAACCATAACTTAAGAAACGGTGATAAGCCTTAATCAGATGGTCAACTTGCTTTTGTAAACTTAATCTACCTATAAAGATAAAACGATCTTGTTGCTGGATACTATCATGTTGAGGATAAGGTTGAATAAAATGCGGTAAAACTGTAATTTGTTGTTCACTAATGTCAAACGTACTTTGGATATCGCGCTTTTGCATCTCTGTTAACAAGACATACTGCGCAACATTTTCTGAATGCTCTAATGCAAACCGATATGACCGATTTATTTGCTGTCCTTCTAAATGACTATTATGAAATACTAAAACATTTTTCGTCTTATGTGTTTGTTTGAGTAATGGCATATCTAACAATCTTGCATCATTAAAGACAATATCACCGTCTTGGAAGCGCTGTTGAAAGTAATATTGGAATAATTCTTTTTCTGACTTAAAAGCACGATAAAATAAATTATTTTTATAAATTTGAATAAAATCAATGCGTTTTGCAACTGTAGAATCAAAAAATTTACGGCAATACACGTTACCTGTTTGATCGATATATTCTTCCATTATTTTACGAAATGTTTGTCGTGAATAAAATGTTTTCCGATGCATCTGTCCATATTGATTAAACTCTCTGCGTTCAATTTTCTTTTTAGAAATTGGAGACATGACATCTTCAAATTGCACAATATCTGTGTTTTCATAATATTTTCGATATAAAACATACGTTTTTTCATTGTAATAACGCACCACATTGCCATCGTCAGATACTTTATAAGTTAGCCCTTCAATATCACGATTTGTTTCATGATATATGGTCTTTTTTCTAAATTTTGTTGTAGGTATATTTAATAATTTAAAGCCAGATAACCAATCATACATATTTTCAAAAGTTGTAGACGGCGTTACTGTACCTTCTTCTCTAAATTGATGATATACCTCTAAATAATTAGCATTATAATTGGTTGTATAAATTTTATTTTGAATTCCTAGGTGTTGATCTAATAGGCGTATTCGACTCAATAATGCCTTAGTTCTTCCACCGTGTACGGGTGGTAATATACTTGTTACCGTGTTAATCATATATACATCTTCACCTTTAACATCCCTTTATATTTAGTCAATATTAATCCATTATATACTTTTTGTTCTTCTAAATATACAGCAAACAATAAAATCGCCTCCATAAATAATGACTTAGAATATTTCAAAATTCTATTTTTCTGTTTATAATTAATGTGATTGAGTTTACATTTCAAATGAGGATGTATGTTTTTTAAATAGAAGAATGAACGTATAAATATAGAAAAGGATGTCGTCGAAATGAACAAAGACCAATGGATTGCTAAAGCCAAAGAAAGTTTAACGCATACTTTCTACGAACAGCAATCAGCTGAAGAACAAGATGAAGGATTTGATACTACGCTTGCCTTTGGTACTGCTGGTATTAGAGGGAAATTCGGTCTAGGGGAAGGCCGTTTGAATAAATTTACAGTCAATAAAGTGGCTATCGGACTATCACGTTTTCTGCTAAAACAGCACAAAGCACCGTCTGCGGTCATACATTATGATACAAGACATTTATCACCAGAATTTGCTCAAATCATAGCAAATGTTCTCGCAAGTCATGATATCACTGTTTACTTATCAGACACCTATCGCACTACACCAGATTTATCATATGCCGTCAGATATTTAGAAGCAGATGCTGGCGTCATGATTACAGCAAGCCATAACCCTAAAGACTATAACGGTATTAAAGTTTATGGTGCTGATGGTGGGCAGTTATCTACCGAACCTTCTAATAAACTTAGTAACATCATAGCGCAACTGGGTGATCCACTCTCACTCAATACTTATGAAGACATTGGAAATAAAACAGAGAATATTTATGCTGTACCAACTGAGGTGCGTAACCATTACTTTAATGATGTTCAACGACTCGTAGGTAATATTCCATCATCAGATTTAAAGGTCGTCTTTACAAGTTTACACGGTACGAGTGTCCCTGTTGTCCCAAATATTTTGGATGAACTTCACTTTACGAATTACAAGTTAGTAGAAGCACAATGCCAACCAGATGCGGAGTTCAGCTCAGTGACAAGTGCAAACCCAGAGGATCATAAGTCCTTTGACCAAGCAGTGTCATTAGCTCAAGAAACGAACGCAGATTTACTGATTTGTACAGATCCAGATGCTGATCGCTTAGGAATTGCTGAACGTGACGAAGCTGGTCATATACATTATTATAATGGCAATCAAATTGGTGCTTTACTGTTAAATTATCGTATCAAGCAAACAGCAAAGATGACAAATCGTCTAATGATACAATCGATTGTCAGCAGCGAACTCAATGTGCGCCTAGCGCAGCATAACCATATCAACACTCGTCAAGTACTCACAGGCTTTAAATATATTGCCCAGGAAATCAGGCAGCTACCAGCTGATGAACACTTTATATTTGGATATGAAGAAAGTTATGGTTACCTAGCTGGTGACTTTGTACGCGATAAAGATGCAGTACAAATCGTCCCTTTGATTATTAAATATGCATCCCAATTGAAAAACGAAGGTAAAATGTTAAAAGATGTATTAAACCAAATTTATGAAACGGTTGGATATCACCATGATAAGTTGTTTTCTCATACCTTTGAAGGCACTGCTGGCAAACAAAAAATTCATGCACTTATGACAACCTTTAGACAACATACACCTCATCATATAGCAGGTCTAAAAGTTACAGCCATTGAAGATTTTGAAAAAGGAGAAAAAATCAATCTCGTATCACAAACCACATCGCCTATAACATTACCGACAGCTAACGTCATTAAAATTTATTTTAATGACGGCTTTATCGCATTACGCCCATCCGGCACAGAACCTAAAATCAAACTCTATGTATCTTTAAGTGTCGACCACTTTGAACAAACTGCACAAGCAATCAATCAAGCCGTTTTTAAATAATTTACTACAATCTCGCCTATGTAAAAGGTTGAATAACAACACCTACGTCTATATATTGGAACCAAGACGTAGGTGCTGTTATAATTCTTGTTTAAATTGTCATTCTATAACTTTAAATGACTAGAACAATGTGTTTACTAACTTTTTAATTATATGAGGTGCATAAGAATGAACAATTTTAGAGAGACATTAAAAGCAATAGGTTGGTGGGATTTAATCTTCCTTATACCAATGTTTCTCCTATTGAGCTACTTACCAATTTATAATGTTTTTAGCATAATATTAAACGTTATTATTGTATTCTTCTTTGCCATGGGACTGATTTTAACTACACATATCTTATGGGACTACTTTAAATCCAGACGTTAGTTCAAAACGTTTTAAATATATGACAAATGTAACCTATGGTCATCTCATTAAATATTATTTTAAGTCACTTTATATCCCCCAAAATAAATGGTGGTTGTGCTTCATATTTTTCCTTGTCTAAATGTTCTTTTTTAATGATTTCATCTGCTCCTATTTTGTTTTTAGCCTCTTCCTCTTTAAATAATTTTCCAAGTATTTTGGGGTTATACCCTACTTCTTTAGTGAATTTAAATTCATTAACTGAAGAAATCAGTATTTTAAAGTAATATTTCTTATTTCCATTGATATAGCCATGGACAAAGTAATCATCCATTGGATTTTTTGTAAAACTCGTGACTTTCATTGAATGATATTCTTTAAGATTGTGTTTAAAGTACAAATCAATCCGCTTCTACTGTACTTCTATGTAATGATCTTTTTGACGTTTATGTAGTAAAAAGATTGAAAAGCTGATAACTAGCAGTATAAAAAGCAAAACCAAAGCCATTCTTTTTCTTGAATTCATTATGCCCCACCTTTCCAGTATTTCCGCTTATTTTAAATAGTATTTTATTAGTAGAATTTATCAATGCTTTAAATTATTTGTTTAATTTCATTTTAATATTTCATTCACTTTAAATTCTATTATATTACTGTATATAATGCTAATATAATTAAAACTATGGCCCAGGTGAACAACTATGACAATCAATTTAATACATAATAATAAAGAACACTTCACTTTTTTGTTAAGTTAAACAATAAGTGAAGTGCTCGTTTAGTGTTATCAATATTTTTGAATTATCGAGTTTATAAATTTAAATCTTTAATAAACTGTGTTAATTCTTCTTTCATTTCTTGATCTTTGAGGGCATATTCTATCGTTGTTTTAACAAACCCAAGTTTTTCTCCAACATCGTAGCGATCACCTTCAAAATCGTATGCATATACTTGATCATCTTTGTTTAGGCGTTCGATAGCATCTGTCAATTGTATTTCATTTCCAGCGCCTCTTTTTTGTGTTTTTAGATAATCAAATATATTGGCGGTTAAGACGTATCGTCCCATAATAGCTAAATTTGACGGTGCAGTACCTTGTGCTGGTTTTTCAACGAATTGTTTTACTTCATAACGACGACCATGTTTCTCTAAAGGATCTATGATGCCATAACGGTGTGTGTCTGATTCTGCTACTTCTTGCACACCAATAACGGACTTACCAGTCTCATCATACGCATCCATTAGTTGTTTGATTGCTGGTGTATCTGATTCTACTATGTCATCACCTAATAATACCGCAAATGGCTCATCACCTATAAATTGTCGCGCTGAATAAATCGCATGTCCTAAACCTTTTTGTTCTTTTTGTCTCACATAAAAAATATTAGCTAAATCCGTAGAATATTGGACTTTTTTTAGTAATTCTGTTTTCCCTTTTTCTTCTAATACCATTTCCAATTCTTTTTGATTGTCAAAATGGTCTTCGATGGCACGTTTATGTTTCCCAGTCACGATAATAATATCTTCAATTCCCGCACGTGACGCTTCTTCAACGATATATTGAATCGTTGGTTTATCTAAAATGGGTAACATCTCTTTAGGCATCGCTTTTGTTGCTGGCAAGAAACGTGTCCCTAATCCAGCAGCAGGTATGATGGCTTTTTTTATTTGTTTCATATCGTTTAGTAACCCCTTTCAATTTCAGTTTAAATTTTATCATTATTTGTAGTGTATTGATAGGGATTTTAACTGATATTTCATACTACACTATATTATTGCTATGATGATATATGTTTAGACAAACAGACTTATGAACAAGATGAAAATAATTCCTGACACAGAGATTATCGTTTCTAACATTGACCATGTTAAGAAGGTTTCTTTAACAGTTAAACCAAAGTATTCTTTAAACATCCAAAAGCCAGCGTCATTTACATGTGATAAGATGACACTTCCTGCACCAATCGCTAGCACAACAAGTGCTACATTTGCGTCTGAATGTTGCAGTAAGGGTAGCACAATACCCGTTGTGGATATTGCTGCAACCGTTGCTGAACCCAATGATATTCTTAATACTGCAGCTACAATCCATGCAAGTAAAATAGGTGACATCGTTGAACCTTCAAACATTTTAGAGATGGTATCACCGACACCGCCATCAATCAGTACTTGTTTAAATGTACCTCCACCGCCAATGATTAAAATCATCATGCCAATAGGATAAATTGCATTCGTTACAGATTCCATTATGTCATTTATTTTTCTGCCACGATGTAAGCCCATTGAGAAAATAGCAAAGATAACTGCAATCAACATTGCTGTTCCTGCTGTACCTATAAAGTAAACAACAGATTCAAAACCATTAGTCGCTTTACTGTGACCTGTAATCAATTGTACGATTGTAGAAAACAACATTAACAATACAGGTAATATTGCCGTAAATATACTCAAACCAAAACTTGGCATTTCTGCTTCTGTAAATGTTTTTTGTGTACCTAATGATGAAATATCGCCAACCTTAGTATATGCAGACGGCACCATTTTTTGTGCAAGCTTATTAAAGACAGGTCCTGCAATAATCGTTACTGGAATCGCAATAATAATACCAAATAATAAGACTTGACCAATATCTGCTTTCAATTCTTTAGCGATAACCACAGGCCCTGGATGCGGTGGTAAAAATCCGTGTGTCACTGATAAAGCAGTGACCATTGGCAATCCTAATTTAAGCGCAGATACGTTTGCGCGTTTAGCAATCGTGAATACTAGCGGGATTAATAAGACTAATCCTACTTCAAAGAACAGTGCAATACCGACAATAAATGCAGCTATTAACATTGCCCATTGTACGTACTTTTGACCGAATTTGTTAATCAAAGTATCGGCAATACGGTTTGCACCGCCACCATCTGCAAGTAATTTTCCAAGCATAGCTCCGAGCCCAAATATTAACGCAATATGTCCAAGCGTACTACCCATTCCGGCTTCGATTGTCGTCATAATTTTGCTTAATGGCATCCCTAATAACATCGCAGTTATTACTGATGTAATAATTAATGCAATAAATGTATTGAGTTTCAAACCTATAATTAATCCTAGTAGAATGATAATGCCTAGGACAACACTGATTAATGGCCAAATTTCTCCAAACATGGCAATCCCCTCTTCTTTAATCATTTTTAATTTATATTCTTACGTTGAAATGCAGCTATTTCTGTATAGTGATCTTCAAGTGAACGGCTTAAGTTGATAAAGATAGATACTAATTGTTGATAAATCTGTACCGTATCCGGATTTGGCTCATGATGATGTGTTGTTCCTACCATATCTTCGATTACAGAAAAATCTTCAATCTCACCTAATGCTAATAAGCCTAAGACACATGCACCTAGACACGAACTTTCATAACTTTCTGGCACAATTAACTTAGTATCAAAAATATCCGCCATCATTTGACGCCATACTTCACTTTTCGCAAAACCACCTGTCGCTTTAATCTTATTTGGCGTTTCATTCATGACTTCTATCAAAGCTAAATACACCGTATATAAGTTGAATAATACACCTTCTAATGCTGCACGTATCATATGTTCCTTTTGATGTGATAGCGTTAAACCAAAGAAGGAGCCACGTGCATCAGCATTCCACAGCGGTGCACGCTCTCCCGCTAAATACGGATGAAAAATCAATCCCTCCGCTCCTGGTGTTACTCTGCTAGCAATTTTCGTTAACACATCATAAGGATCGACGCCTAAACGCTTTGCAGTCTCTACTTCACTGGCTAAAAGTTCATCACGTAACCAGCGCAAGATGACACCACCATTATTTACTGGACCACCAATCACATAATGATTTTCTGTCAACACATAACAGAAAATACGTCCTTTGTAATCCGTGCGTGGTTTATCAATAACCGTCCGTATTGCACCTGAAGTCCCTATTGTTACTGCAACTTCACCTTTCCGATAGCTATTCACACCTAAATTAGAAAGTACACCATCACTTGCGCCAACAATCACAGGGGTATTTTCATCTATGCCCATCAATGTTGCATAACGCTTTTTCATGCCTTTTAAAATATGCGTTGTCGATACAAGCTGAGGTAATTGATCTCTTGAAATACCTAGTAAATCAAGCACCTCATCATCCCAATCTAGCTTTTCTAAATTAAATAAGCCTGTAGCTGATGCCATCGAATGGTCGATGACAAACGTATCAAAAAGTTGGTGTAATATGTAAGATTTGATATCTAAAAAGTACGCTGTATGCTGAAATATTTCTGGTTGTTCATGTTTCATCCAAAATATTTTTGCTAGCGGCGACATCGGATGAATAGGTGTACCCGTACGTTGATAAATATTCAAACCGTGATGTTGTTTATTTAATCGTTCTGCGTAGTGACTGGCTCTATTATCCGCCCAAGTGATACTTTCAGTTAAGCGTTGGTGCGCTGCATTGACGGCTACGAGACTATGCATCTGTGCGCTAAAGGATATTAATTTAATATCTTCTTTAGCAATATCTGCCTCACGCACGACATATTTAACTGTCATTAGTACTGCATCGAATAATTCATCAGGATTTTCTTCTGAAATATCAACGTTTGGTGTATGCAGTGGATAACCAATATGATGTTTCATAATAAATTGTCCATGTTCATCGTAAAGTACTGATTTTGTGCTTGTCGTTCCAATATCGACACCAATCATATATTTCATAACGAACCCCTCTTTCTTTGTTATTTAACGTAACCAAAAGCTATCAATGTCTTTACCAACATCATCAAAGTTTAAATGAAATGCTTCACGTAACTTTACTGTATCATAAGACGCAATAGCATCTATAAAAACGCTATGATTATGATGAATGCGTTCAAAATCCTCTATATCTTGCTGCATACGTTGTCGCATAGAAAGTAGAATTAGTGCTTCCATTACCGGTTTTAAATGATGCCAAAACGTTTTTAAATATTGATGATTAGTAGCAAAAATAACTGTTTCATGAAATTTAAAATCATGTTCTGTAAATGCTTCGGCATCCTCAAATTGCACTGCAACTTTCATCATTTCAAGATGTTTGCGCATATTTTTCGCAATACTTTGAAGGTCTTTATCTTTAATTTTGGCAAAAGCAAATGATTCAAGCATAAGCCGCAAGTCATACATTTCCTTTTTCTCTAGTTCACCAAATGTTAATACTTTCGCGCCCATACGTTCTAATTGAATCAGTTGATCGGTTTGTAATAACTTAAAGGCATCACGCACTGGGGACCGACTTACGTTATACTGCTTTGCCACTTGATTTTCGGTTAACAATGTATCTGTTTGTATTGTACCTTTAACAATTTGTAAACGAATTTCGGCTGCCAGTGCTTCACCTTTCGTCATGCCTTCTTGCCAAGCAACTGGATAATGGTCAGTCATCTCATCACCTCACTTATTTTTATTACAATCTAACTTGTATACAAGTATATTAATATATCACCCTTACTTTTGCAAGCGCTTTCTTTTTGATTGCACAGCTGTATTGAACTAATCAATGATACATTTTAAGGTCATATTTTTACTTTTTAAGCATAAAAAAATCCCCCAACACTTTTTAATAAAAGTTTGGAGGATTGTATAACTGATGGACTATTTAACTTCAGCACAATAATGTGTTTCGTGACAATGTGGGCAAGAGAGCTTACGTGTATGCATCGTATGTCGCGCTTTAATAAATGACCACATTCCTGGTTTAAAGCGTGTGTGACAATTTGGGCATAAATAATAAATATAGTGTCGATAAAAATATACAATACCTATCCCATAAATCACCAACAATGGTAGAACTTTGACAAATGGTAGCGCGCTGCGGTGTATAATACTAATAACAATACTTGTGTATTGAATAACCCCTATCACACCCGCACTTAACCATAGACGTCGATAAAAAGATTTAAGTTGTTTTGATTTTGTCATCATTAGATGAATGTCTGTAAATTCTTCTATTGGAGAAGTAGAATGTTGTGCAATCATCCTTTGTAATTGATTAATTGTATCGACAGTGCGTTTTGCATCATGCATGTCTTGTTCTAAGTTCTCTTTCTTCAATTGTAATATCAGTTTCAAAGATTTTAGTTGTTGATCGTCATTTAATAATTTCTTAATGTCATCAAGCGACAGTTCTAACTCTTTCAACAATAAGATTAATTTCAAACGTTTTAAACTTTGTTCATTGTACATACGTCGTTGTCCATCCGTTGTACTTGCAGGTAGCAATAAACCTTTTTTGTGATAATACTGTAATGTACGCACTGTAATATTAAATTGCTGTGCTACTTCTCCGATACTATATTGAGACATTCAAGTCACCTCCTACCGTTAACGTACGCTATGACCTTACGTCACGTGCAAGCTTTTTTTAAAAATTTTTAAAAATTTTAGACATACGGCAGTCTTAAAACCCACTTATGAAGCTACCCATGCTTTTATTTGATCGACAATACCTTTCGTATCATCTTCTTGAGATTCTAGGACCGTAGGAAAATCTAAATGACCGATACCAGGGTAAACAACTTCAACTGCAGTACCACCAAACTCTTGATATTTTAGTAGCGTTTCATGCGAATCAGTATAAGGAATAATTTCGTCATCTTCTCCAGATATAAATAGCAGTTTAGGAAATTGCTCAATCTCTTCAATGTCTGGTAAATAGTCCGCTTTAATTGAATATTCAATATCCGTTAATATCGTTTTTACTGGTGCTAAAAAGGAAAATATATCTTTAGCACTTTCAGTTTTGGCATAAACTGTTTTATCTAATATATACTGTGGCAAGTTTTTTATTGCTGCCATTTCATCCTTTAAATGTTCACGCTTACTATCACCTGAAAATAATCGCGACAGCATACTGGTATTCGGGGTTATCCGCGCTGCACTATTTAAATAGACAAGATGTGTAATTGGTAATGTATTAAATTTAAGTAGTCGTGTCGCTATCATGCCACCCATTGAATAGCCTAGCAACATCATCTTTTTAATTCCATGCTGCTCAACCACTTGACTCAATACATCATATATCCTCTCAGAATAATCATCTAAAGTGTCTTTCGTTGTTGTTAATTCGGAACTTTCTCCTCTGCCTGGACAATTGACAAAAATCATTTGATATTCTCTGAAGTACGGCTCGAACATTGCCATAATACGGTAAGTCATCATCGCACCATGAATAAAGACAATGATGTCTGATGATGATCTATCTCCAGCAAATACGACTTCGCTTTGCTCATGATCATAATGTTTCAATGTATATTGTTCTGTCGAAAAATTCTGTTTGTTCATTCTTATAACACCTTAATTATTTTTATATTAATAGTCACTATTATAGTGAACTTCTATATAGTTAAGCATACACCAGAACATGAAATGCTTGGCGTCTTCTTTTCCATGGTCGTTTATCGTTTTGATATTTCGGAATGCATTTGTTGCATTTTTGCTTCGACGTTTGTAATTTCATTGGCGCATTCTGTTAGGCGGTCTTTGTAGTCTTCCGTATTTGCGTTATTTTTATAGCGTATTTTATGTTCTAAGCTTGCCCACATATCCATGCCAATGGTTCTAATTTGAATTTCAACTGGTGTGATTTGGACACTATCTGATAAAAATACTGGAATTGTTACAACAAGATGTAAACTACGGTAACCATTTTCTTTAGGATGTTCAACATAATCTTTACGTTTTAATAATTCAACATCTTCTTGTTGTACAAGCATACGCTCAATCTCATAAATATCTTCTAAATAATTACAGACCACACGAATGCCGGCGATATCCATGATATGTTCTTTCGCATTTTGTGCATTGACAGGCAATCCTTTGCGCTTAAGCTTTTTCACTAAACTACTCATTTCCTTTATACGACGTTCCATATGGTGAATTGGATTATGCTTATAAACATAATTAAAGTTATCATCTAAAATATCTAGCTTAGTACAAATTTCTTTTAGTGCAGATGAATAAATATGATCTAATTCAACAAAGCCAATTAATGTATTAAAGGCTTCATCGCTATTTTTAAAATTGTTAATATTGCTATTAAATTCATGTCTTAAGTCTTCTATGTAAAGTGATGGCTTTCTTTCCACGTACATATTACTTCCTCCCGTCTTCGTTACATGTCTATTATAACGAATTTTGACTTAAACATAAGGAATTAACACTGTCATCACTCACATCATTATATAATTAAGGGAGCAGGACAGCATTCATTATGAATTCTTAGTCCCGCCCCGGCAAGGTTGACTAGGATTGAAAAAAGCTGGTATTTAGCGTATTTTCAATCCAGTCAACTACTGCCAATATAGAACTCAGAGCCTGAAATATAATTATATCCCAGACTCTTAGTAATATTATTGACTATTTTTCTTATGCGTGATTACGTGGGTATTTCGATTTTCTGCAATCTTTTGTGCACGTTCTACTGCTTGCTTTTTAGTATTATAAGTTGCTGTTGCCTGCTTTGCTCCTGATGTTTTAACTTTCCATTTTTCATCCTCAAAATATACATGAACGTTGTGATCATTTAGTTGTGGTTGCGCACTATTATCTTTCTCGTGTTGTGTAATATGTTTATGCTTTAGTTGCTCTATTTCTGATTCTGTTGCATCTCGATACCATTTTTCTGCTTGCTGTGTAGCTATTGGAATTACATCATGCTCATCATAACCATCCTTAAGCATTGCATTTCCAATGTCAATCGCTTTTTTACGTTCAAGCTGCGCTAAATTCTTCCAAGAAGGCGGATAATCGCTGATTGTCCAAGGCATGATAACACTCCTTCAATAACACGTATTTAATTAATAACATACCCTATACGCCATGATATAAACCCATCAGCCTTGTTGCGTAGCACTGCCATCTTCGGCATCCGAAATGTCTTTACGCTCAGCCAAACAATTGTTTTGTAGTTTCATCAAAGCCGATTTAATGTAGTTATATTGTGGTAAATCTGAAAGTGTATTTAAGGTTAACTGACTTTGAATATCGAAATGTTTCGCGATATTTTCAAATGTTACTAAATATTCTCCTAACTGTGTATCTGAAATGGTATAGCGCTGGTGATCAGCCATTGCGCGCATTAGCATAAAGTTGATTTCTTCTAACGCATAAATACTAGGATAGTAATAATTAATTACTTCTCTATTGCTAAAAATTTCACCACTTGCTGATTGATATACTTGAATCATATTCGACATTTTAACCGATAAATCCACACTTTCTGTACGTGTATACGCATCGTTGTCATAATAGTTTGCTGAAAATAAATAATGAAATACGCTAGCTTCTTTACGTACAACTTCTGCAATTGTATGAGGCAACATAGATGATGCCGTTTTACGATTTAATATTAAAATTCCTACTATAGCAATAGTAATTCCGATAATAACATCCAATATGCGTGTGTAGGCAATCTCCATCGATAAATTTCCTGAAGCTAAACCATTGAGTAAAATGACTTGCGTGGTAATAAAAATAACGGCAAAAGCATAATTTGCACCTACAAAAGCTTCGGTCATAGCTGCAGCTGCCCCCATTAAAATAACGGCAATCATCGTATGAGGATGGAAATAAAGAATACCGGATAATAACAAAGCCCCAAGAATTGTTCCAATGCCACGAGCGAATGCACGGTCAAACATTCGAACAGTTGTCATACCAAGCATGACTGTATGAGCTGAAATTACAATCCAATATGACTTTTGAATATTAAATGCTAATGCCACGAAGATAGCAACTGCCATAACAAGCGCATAAATACAAGTGTTTTTAAAAACAAATGAATCAAGTGTTAAATTCTGAATAATACGTTTACTGTATAGTGGTTGACGGACCTTGGCCTCATGTTCAAGTTGCGTGTCTTGAGCATGAACTAACGCATCTATTTTTAAAATATGCTGTTCTAAATTATCGAATGTATTATCAATATCGACAGTTTTTGACCATAATTGCTGCTTTTCTCCTTTGCTAGTAGCATTATGTACAATCATTTCAACCATTTGAATTAAGTCTTGTGGCAAAGGGCGCACTTGGTTCTCATGTAATTCAAGTAATTCTGAATAAATACCTTGTGCTGTAGTATGTAAGAGTAATAACTTTTGAAAACGCGCGCTATATTTATCATGATGATTAGCTGCTGATGTGATTAAAAGTTTATCTGAATTATTAAAAGTTGCTACCGCAGATTGTGTTGCTTGTTTAAACGCATCGGGATTATCATAGTGATGCATTAAGTGTTGAATCATTTGGAAGTCCGCTTTAATTGCTTGGTCTTCAGGCTTTTCTTTGGTAAGACATATCGTAATTAAGACAACAATTGTTGCTAGTAATCCCCCAACTAACATTGCTAAACCTCTCACCCAAAAACTAGCCGGATCGACAGGCAAGTTACTAGATAAGGCAAATGTTACGATAAAGAATGTTGATGATGGCCCAGCGATTTTTAAAGCATTAAACATATAATACGGTATGACAGTAACAATAAGTAGTAAAAGCCCATACAACACAGGTTGTATAACAGTTAATGTGCCTAGCATCATACAGGTGGTAAAGGATAAAGAACAAACAATAACCGTTCTAATCATAGACTTTGCTGCACCTTTAAAAACATAAATATGAGATAATGTGCCTGTTGCCACCAGAATTCCAAGACTAAAGTAACCCATAAAGTAACCTATGAATGCTGGAATAATCATTAACAATCCTTGTCGTAAGCCTTTAAGATAATCTATTTTGTCTTTATTTATTTGGCTTAGCGATGTGAACAATGAAGTCACCTTTATCTCTCCTTTCTATCAATCATTTGAAACAATCCTCTATGTCACAATATTTTCTATTCTACCATTAACTATAGTGCTATGAGCAAGAGCTTTACACATCAAAAACCCCTCTTCCATGATTGGAAAAGAGGTTATTAAACGTGTAAACTTTACTGATGCTACTTATTGCACATGTGTTGTTAAAGCAATTTATTAAAACACACCACATTCTTTTCAAATATACACTAGAATAATCCAAACATCATACTTACTAGCATATTATTCTCATTTAACTTCTGCAACATCAATCACAGGTTGCTCGCTCACGTACTTGCCAATATTATCACTAAATACTTTAAAATGTGCAGATTTATTATGTGCATCTACGGCTTGTTGATTGCGATAATTTTCAACAACTACAAATGAGTTAGGTTCTGTAACATCCTCATAGTGATGATAAAATAAATTACCAGGCTCTTGTTGTGTGGCATCTACCAAATCTTTCATTAGAGATAAATATGCCTCGCGATGTTCAGCTGCTACTTTTAATTTAGCGTTAATAATAATCATCACATTCACTCCTTTAAAGTTATACTTTTATTATAATCCTTCATGAATGAAATAAACAGCTGAAGACTTTTTATCTTCAACTGTTTATTTCAAATATAGTAGAGATTTCCTCTAGTAATAAGTTTATTTTAAAGTTTTACTTTCGTCTTTAAGCAATGGTTTGTCTGGTGCTACAAAGAACCAAAGTATTACTGCAATTACTGCTGGAATAATAAGCAATTGGAAAGTCATTGTCCATCCCAAAGAACTTACTAACGCACCTGCTAAGAATGGACTTACTAATGCACCGATATTGCCCCATAGGTTCATCCAACCTGATACAGTACCGGCAAAATTACGTCCAATATCATTAGCTGCTGCCCAACTCATTCCCATTGAAATACCCATACCACCAAGTCCTAATGATAACCAGAAAATAGTGACATATAGATTTTCCGTATGCACGGCAAAGAAAATGGCTACAGCAAAAACAATAAATCCTACAATCGCAATCACACCTCTAGATACAAAACGTGATTGACCTGTACTTAAAATTTTATCTGAGATTGCACCCGCTGATAAAATGAGGAAGAACATAATTAACCAAGGCAATGAACTAATTGCCATATCTTTAAAAGCAACATGATATTGTTCAGTTAAATATGTAGGCAACCAAATTAAGAATAATGTAATGATAAATTGCACTACAAAGTATTGTCCTGCAATGGCATAGAAACTAAAACGACGGAAGAATTGTCCCCAAGGTGCTACTGATTTTGATGTTTGCACAATATCACGATTTTCCATAATAAAACGTTTTTCTGCTTCATTTACCATTTTATGCTGTTCTGGTAAATCTTTAGCGATAATTCCCCAAAGAATCGCAATTAATATACCTGCTGCACCAAAAATATAGAACACTGCCTCCCAGTTAAATGCATTAACAATGGCTATCGTTACAATAGGTGCGAGCACAGGGCCAAAATAAGAACCTGCAAGTAATGCACTTGAAGCACGACCTTTTTCTGTTTTAGAGAACCATGTCGAGTTAAAAACTGCATTTGATGGATACATTGGTGCTTCCCCAACACCAAATAAAAATCTTACAAAGTAAAGCAAGCCATGGTGCTTAATCATACCTGTAAAAATAGTAAAAGCACTCCACCATAATAATGCTATCGTAATCATTTTTCTTGGCCCAAATTTTTCGGCTAACATTCCTGAAGGTACCTGCATTAATGCATAACCTAATGAGAAGAATGATGCTAATAACCCAAATTGCTTTTTGTCCATTCCTAAATCTGCCATCATTTGTGGCGCGATATAAGAAATATTTGAACGGTCCATGTACGCAATGACACCAATAATAAAGAACGCGATTGCAAAGTACCAACGAACATTACTTCTTTTTTGAATCATAACTTTTGTTACTCCTTAAATTTTGTCGTTTCTTAAATTGCTGTTGAAGAAGTTTCAAAAAAAGTCTGTCTAACGATGTTATATGACTCCCTTTTTAACACTGTCATCATAGGCTTTTTAAGTTATTTTTTTATCATATTAGCAGATTGCGGAAGCGGTTTCAATATTAAATTCACATTTTTGTCAATTTTTTTATATTTTTTGCATATTCTTAGCCGTCACATCGGAATAATTTGACTATTTTTATGTTAAATGCCCATAAAATCAGTACCTCAATGAATTTTAACTAATTATTTGAATTTAATTTCTATAAACTTTAATGCATAAAACCAACAAATATACATCGAATTATTTGCAATAATTTGAATTACCTATTAAAACAATTAATATTTGTTATTTTGCCTTTATTCATGCACATTTAAGCATATATCTTTTATCAAAAACGTATCTCTATAAATTAAAAACAGTATTAAAATTTGAATTCAGCCATATTCTTTTGTAGAATGTAGTTAAATTAAACGCTAATAATCATATAATCATCCACTGGAAGTGCCTTTTATCTTAAGGCTGAGAGTAAAGAAGAGACTTTATAATTCCTGGAACCTGATCCAGACAGTACTGGCGTAGGGAAGTGGCGAAGGATATAAAGTAACGATACTATACGCTATTCCCTACTTGGGTTTAGCGTTTTTTTAATTTAAATGAGGTGATGTTCATTTTCATTGCGATAACAGAATATAAATTTTTAGACAACAACGATTTGCAGCACTTTCTTACTATCGAGCAGGACATAGATTTTTTACTTTTTAGAACTTCTATGTCTCAGAAGGAATTACAGCACTTTATTCAACAGTTAATTTATCAGGGATTTCCAAAATCTAAGATGATGATACACAGTGATGTCAAGCTGTTAAATACATTGGGATTACAGAATATTCACTTCCGAGAAAATGACGCACAAGCATTTCATCTTAAGTCTAAATATCCTGACATACACGTATCTATGTCTACACATCATTTATCTTCGGTAATCCGGGCTTATGAAGCGGGACTTGACGCGGTCTTTTTTGGGCATATTTTTCCTACACCTTCAAAACCCAATTTACCGCCACGTTCTCAAGTTGAAATCGATTCGGTATTAGAAGTTCCCATCCCTGTATATGCAATTGGTGGTATAACAACGGATACTATCCGCAAACTATCTCCAAACTTTGCTGGAATATGTGCAATTTCTTTCTTTATGAAATCATCCGCTTCAGTTATTCATCAATTTCGAAAGGAGTGGCATCATCATGCATGATGTACTAATTATTGGTTCAGGTGTCATCGGCATGTCCATTGCACGTTCTTTAAGTGAAAGCCATTTGGATATTGCGATTGTTGATAGAGATGTTCCTGGCAAACATGCTTCTTATAAGGCAGGTGGAATGTTAGGCGCTCAAAATGAATTTACTTATGACAGCGCTCTATTTCGTC
Organism: Staphylococcus sp. HMSC62D11; assembly: GCF_001839145.1. Taxonomy (NCBI): domain Bacteria; kingdom Bacillati; phylum Bacillota; class Bacilli; order Caryophanales; family Staphylococcaceae; genus Staphylococcus; species Staphylococcus sp. HMSC62D11. The sequence continues at coordinate 119,809 of NZ_KV840199.1, forward strand.
TCGCGCTTGAATCGCGAGCTATGTTTCCTGATTTAGCCGCAGACTTATTTCAAGAAACAGGTATCGACATTCAGTTTCAAAATTCTGGGTTAATTAAAGTAGCTAGCAGCAAAGATGATGTTAATCACTTAATGGCTCAGTATGAATTTTTAAATGCACATGATTCAAGTGTCACTAAATTAAGCGATAACGCTTTAAAGCAACTTTCACATGGCACAATCAATCCTAGTCCATTATCAATTTATATCCCAAAAGACGGACAAATTAATGCACATCATTACACACAAGCCTTATTAAAATCGATTTTAAAGCGTGATATTCATCGATACTATGAAACAGAAGTTACCAATATACGTAAAGATAATGGCTTTTATCAAGTTATGACAACAACCGGTACATTATATGCGCAAAAAGTAATTGTCGCAGGAGGTGCATGGTCATCAGAATTACTTGAACATTATCATTTGCCACGTAAAGTTATCGGGGTAAAAGGTGAAGTTATTTTAGTCGAACATAATGACTTGAAACTTACCGAAACCGTTTTTATGACAAATGGTTGCTATATTGTACCTAAGAAACCTAACCGTTTCTTAATTGGTGCAACCAGCGACTTTGATAATTATTCTGTCGGCAATACCGATGATGGAATACATTGGTTACTTGAAAAGTCAAGCGAACGCATTCCAGCATTAGCGCACAGTAAAATCATTAAACAATGGTCTGGTGTGCGACCATACACTGAACAAGAACTACCGATTATGGATCGCATTGATGATGGTCTATTTGCCATTACTGGTCACTACCGTAACGGTATTTTATTGTCACCTATTATTGGCAGAGATATAGCAAATTGGTTGTTATCTGGTATCAAACCAGATATTTATAACACATTTTCAGCGACTAGGAGGGAAACATATGAAGTGCATGATTAATGGTGACCCTTTCACATTTGACAAGGAACAATCCATTCAAGATGTGTTACTTGCATTAGAATTAGATCCGAAACGTGTCATCGTTGAATATAATGACACTTTAATTAAACAAGATGACTACCACAGTCACACGGTAAGACAAGACGATAAATTAGAATTACTAGAATTTGTTGGAGGCGGATAATATGTTTAAAATTGGCTCATTAGAATTAAAATCACGTTTATTATTAGGCACAGGTAAATTTGACAATGAAGACATTCAAACCAAAGCGATTGAAGCGTCAGAAACAAATGTCTTAACTTTTGCGGTAAGACGCATGAACTTATATGACAAAAATTTACCAAACCCACTTGCAAATATTAATCTCAAAGATTTTATTACATTCCCAAATACAGCTGGAGCAAAAACAGCGAAAGAAGCGATTCGTATTGCTGAAATTGCTAATCATGCCGGTGTATGTGACATGATTAAAGTTGAAGTGATTGGTGATGATGAAACACTCTTACCCGATCCATTTGAAACGTATGAAGCTTGTAAAGTATTGTTAGAAAAAGGCTATATCGTTTGCCCTTATATTTCTAATGATGTCGTCCTAGCAAAACGATTGGAAGAACTAGGTGTTCATGCGGTAATGCCGCTTGCTTCACCTATTGGTACAGGCCGAGGTATTAATAATCAGCTTAACTTAAGTTATATCATTAAAAATTCCAATGTTCCTGTAATTGTTGATGCCGGCATTGGATCACCAAAAGATGCATGTCATGCTATGGAATTAGGGGCTGATGGTATCTTACTCAATACAGCTGTGTCAGGGGCAAAAGACCCTGTAAAAATGGCAGAAGCAATGAAATTAGGTATCCAAGCAGGTCGCTTATCTTATGAGGCAGGACGTATTCCAGTTAAATATACTGCACAAGCATCTAGCCCAACTGAAGGACTCGGTTTCTTATAATGTCTCGTTATGAGCGACAAATACGTTTTGCCCCTTTTGGCGAACATGGACAAACTACACTATCGCACGCGCAAATTTTAATTATGGGTGCTGGTGCGCTAGGCAGTCATGTTGCTGCACAACTAGCTCGTATGGGGGCGCGAAATTTATATATTGTTGACATGGATATCATTGAAACATCTAATTTGCATCGTCAATCACTCTATACTGAAGAAGACGCAGATAATATGCTACCTAAAGTAGAGGCTATCAAACAACATATTCAACACATTAATAGTGAGGTTAATGTAACGACCTTCTATCAAGAAGTCGAGTCCTCAACGATAGAAGCATTATTGACAAGCGTGCAACCAGACATTGTGATTGACGGTATGGATCATTTTAAAATTCGTTATTTAATAAATGAAGTATGCCATAAATATCAAATTCCTTGGGTTTATGGTGCTGCGGTTGGCAGTAAAGGAACGGTGTATGGCATAGATTTTAAAGGTCCTTGTTTAAAATGCTTGCTACAATATATTCCTGAGACGGGTGAAAGTTGTGCAATAAATGGTGTTCTTCCACCTATCATTTCACAAGTCGCAAGTTATGAAGTGATGGAAGCCGTTCGATACCTCATTGGTGTAGGCTTTTCAAAACAATTAATTACACTCGATGTATTCAACGTCTCATATAAGGCTATGAACGTCGATGTATTACAAGATGACAACTGTCAAGTATGTGTGCAAGGCTATTATGAGATATTGGAAACCAAACAACAAACACATATCGAAAATTTATGTGGAAAAACATATTTATTTCGTTTCCAAACACACGCCTTTGACTATGCACATCATTTCCCAGGACATATCATTAAAGAAACACCTTTCGCTAAGCTGATACACTATCAAAATTACCGCATGACACTGTTTCAAGATGGTCGTATGAACGTCTATGGCGTCACAAACAATGAAGAAGCGCAACAGTTATACCATCAGTTCTTAAAAGCATTAAAATGAGTTAATAACTTCAAAACTATAGCTAAATAAATGATAAAGCAAGCAATTCATAGTAAATTTGATTATAATGAATTTACTATGAATTTTTTGTTTGATATAACTAAAGTGGATTGTTAAATCTTAAAGGAGTTTACTGTCTTTATGGAACAAATCATTACTGATTTTATAAATCAATGGGGCTATACTGCCATTTTTATTTTAATTTTGTTAGAAAATGTCTTACCCGTCGTACCATCTGAAATTATTTTAACCTTTGCCGGTTTAATGTCTGTGAAATCCGGCCTATCTATTGCAATATTATTTACGATTTCAACAATCGCTTCTTTTATTGGTTTATTAATTTTATTCTATCTCTGCCGTCTTATTTCAGAAAACAGTCTATATCGATTTGTTGATAAATATGGCAAATGGGTTAAATTAAAAAGCAAAGATTTAAAACGTGCAAACGATTGGTTCAAGAAATATGGGGCTTGGGCGGTATTATTATGTCGCTTTATTCCTGTATTGCGTGTCTTGATTACCATTCCAGCAGGTATTAACCGCATGAATGTTGTTAAGTTCGTAACACTGTCGTTATTAGGTACTACGATTTGGAACTTTGCGCTCATTTTATTAGGTCGTGTACTTAGCGATAGCTTCGACGTACTGATGAATGCACTTCATACTTATTCTTATGTAATGTATATCATTCTAATTATTGCAATCCTTTATCTTGCTTATCGACTCTTTTTCAAAAAAGGTAAAAATATCAAATAATAAATAGAGAACTTAGAAGTGACGCAACATAACTTCTAAGTTTTTTTATTCTTAAGCGCTTATGTTGAAATGTTCTGTATTTTTGTTAATAATTTATGTAAGCGATTTAATCATTGATATAGAAGTATTATTTCGATTTAAACTATATACAGGAGTGACGCAATTATGACACCGAATACACTAAGTGAACTTAAGCAAAAGTATTTAGATTTACTTTCCCATCATTACGATAGCCCAGAAAAATTAGCAACTGAGATTATTAATTTAGAGTCTATTTTAGAATTACCAAAAGGCACGGAACACTTTGTCAGTGATTTACACGGTGAATATGATTCGTTCCAACATGTATTGCGCAATGGTTCAGGCAACGTACGCGCGAAGATAAATGATATCTTTAAAGATAAATTAACCACTAAAGAAATTAATGATTTAGCTGCCCTTGTTTATTATCCCGAAGAAAAGTTAAAGCTAATTAAAAATGAATTTAATTCTAGAGGACAACTCAATCTGTGGTATATCACTACGATTGAACGCCTAATTGAACTTATTACATACTGTTCTTCTAAATATACACGTTCAAAATTGCGGAAAGCTTTACCGACGCAATATGTCTACATTGTTGAAGAACTATTGTACAAAAGCAATGAATTTAATAACAAAAAATCTTATTATGAAACACTCGTGAACCAAATTATTGAACTTGAACAATCAGATGATTTAATTATCGGTTTATCTTATACAATTCAACGATTAGTCGTAAACCATCTCCATGTTGTTGGTGACATTTATGACCGTGGACCTCAACCAGATAAAATTATGGATACACTTATCGATTATCATTCTGTCGATATCCAATGGGGTAATCATGACGTATTATGGATTGGTGCCTATGCCGGTTCAAAGGTGTGTTTAGCCAACTTACTTCGCATTTGCGCGCGTTATGATAACTTAGATATTATCGAAGATGCATATGGCATTAATTTACGACCGTTACTCACTCTTGCGGAAGCCTATTATGACGGGAACAATCCTGCTTTCAAGCCTAAAAAACGGCCGGATAAAAAAGCTGCTTTAACGAAACTAGAAGAAGATCAAATAACAAAAATACATCAAGCGATTGCCATAATCCAATTCAAATTAGAAATACCTATTATTAAACGACGTCCAAACTTTGAAATGGAAGAGCGTCTCGTGCTTGAAAAAACAGATTATGACAACAACAAGATTACTGTGTATGGTAAGACCTACCCATTAACAAATACGTGCTTTACTACTGTGGATCCACAAAATCCTGGTCAATTGTTACCTGAAGAAGAAGATGTTATTAATAAGCTGTTATTGTCATTCCAACAATCAGAAAAATTAAAACGTCATATGTCATTTTTAATGCAAAAAGGTACATTATATCTCCCTTATAACGGTAATTTACTCATCCATGGCTGTATTCCTGTTGATGAAAATGGAGAAATGGAAGCTTTTGAAATTGAAGGTGTGAAACATCAAGGACGTGATTTACTAGATGTATTTGAAACGCATGTACGTGAAGCATTTGACCATAAGGATATTACAGACGACTTATCTACTGACCTAGTGTGGTATTTATGGACTGGTAAATATAGTTCATTATTTGGTAAACGTGCCATGACAACATTTGAACGTTATTTTATTGAAGATAAGGTCTCACATAAAGAAGAAAAGAACCCTTATTATCACCTACGTGAAGATGTGGACATGATTCGTAAAATGTTAAAAGACTTTGGTCTGAATCCTGATGAAGGACGTATTATCAATGGGCATACACCTGTTAAAGAAATTGATGGAGAAGATCCGATTAAAGCTGATGGTAAAATGCTTGTAATTGATGGTGGTTTCTCAAAAGCCTATCAAAAAACTACAGGTATTGCTGGCTATACATTATTATACAATTCATTCGGTATGCAGCTTGTTGCTCACCAAGAATTTAATACGAAAGATAAAGTACTATCTGATGGGGCTGATGAACTATCTGTACGTCGAGTCGTAGATGAAGAGCTACAACGCAAAAAAATACGTGATACAAATGATGGTTACCATATTCAAGAACAAATCGATATTCTCAAGACATTAATGCATGATCGCTATCTTAATTAGCTGACACATTTTTTCAATAAAAACGCGCATCTTTTTCTATTGATGCGCGTTTGTTATTTTAAACATTATATACATTTTTAAGCACGCCATAAATACCGTCTTCATAATGTGGCATCTTTTTAGTACTATGATTAAACCTAACAACCTGATTGTCATCAATATGATAAATAATCATATCAGATGAATGATCATAATCAAATTGTGCAGCTGGAACATCGATAATATTTTGATTAACAATGCAGTTGTCAAACCATTTCGGACTATGATTTTCATCAAATAAAATATGATGTCGTAAAGGGCCATTCAAGTTATTTCGAGCTTGTTCATCAGTAAAGGATACAGGCATCATATCCACATTAGTTAAGCCAAATTCAGGTACCAATTCATTAAAAGCCAGACTATTAAAAATAAATGACTTAGTCATCAGTAAACATTTATTATAGCGAATTAAATCGGCATAGATGCGGTCATTGCTTGACAACAAGTTACCTTCAAACACTTCAAAGCCTAATTGTTGAGCTTCTTCTGTCGTATTGGTAAATAAGTTGAAGACCATAACGGGAATATGATGTTCACGCAATTTTGATCCTAAATGAAACGAAAAGGCACTTTCCCCAACGATGATGACACCAGGTGGTTCTGTACTAGCTAATCCAAGTCCTTTACTAAGCGGTGTAAAGCTAAAGCCATAAATCACGACAGTAATAAAGACTAAACCAAACGTTACGGGCGTGATGTAAGATGCCATTTTTACACCATTATCCATAAATAAAGCCCCAAAAAATTGTGCCACGGTTAATACCACGATTCCTCTAGGTGCCATCATTGCGACTAAGGCACGCTCTTTTTTCGTTATCTCAGTGCCTATAGTTGAAAGCAGAACGGATATAGGGCGAACAAGAACAATCATTACTAATGCAAACAGAACTAATTGCCATGACAATATATTGAGTAAAATATCTGATGTTAAAGATGATGTGATAAGTATAAATACAGTTGACACCAGAATAGATGATAAATTTTCAATAAAATGATCTGATTCTTTAAAAATTAAATCATGTCGTTTTTGACGCGCCATCATCAAACCAAAAATAGTAACAGCCAGCAAACCTGATTCAGGTAGTATTTGGTCACATATACTAAAAACTAATAAAATAAAGACTAGTTGAATTGACGGCATAAGACCTTGTGAAATAAAGTCTAATTTAATTAGCCAATTGAACAAGAATGATGCACCAAATCCAATCGCAATCGTACCAATAATCTGACAGCCGAATATAAGTATCACATGCAAACCAAAACCTTCATCAATAATTTGATAAATATAAAAGGCACTTAACGCTAATATGGGGCCAATGGGATCAAGAATAATACTTTCCCAACGTAAAATTGAATCGACATTTTTTCGTACTTTCGCTTGCTTGAGCAGTGGTTGAATGACAGTTGGTCCCGTGATTAAAAACAATCCAGCAACAACGATAGCAACGGCTATAGGAAAATGTAAAATCATATGTAATGCTATAGCACCTAATACCCAAGCAATCGCAGCACCTACAGTGATGATACGTAATATAGCTTTAGAAATACCTTTCAATTCACGAAAGTCTAGGTTGCTGCTCCCTTCAAATAAAATAATCGCAACCGCTAATGAAACAATAGGACTAAAAATGTCAGAACCAAGCGTTTCTTTAGGATTTGCTAAACCCAATATCGGACCAACTAATAAACCTACAATCGACATGACGACGATTGACGGCCATTTAATACGATTGGCAAGCCATTGACTAAATATTCCTAGTGTTAAAAACAACACGATGACTAACATAATTGGCAGATTAAACGACATAGTGCCCCCCCCTTTTACGATATACTTTCTTATGAATCATGCTATATATTAGCAAATTTTAATGCTAAATGCATTAAGACTGTCTAACCCATTCTTGATTAAACTTAAGATGTATTTATACCATACACGTTATAGGGGAAATATCGCTATTTGTATATTCCAAAAATACAACTTTACTCTTGAGACAAACTTCCCATTTCTTTTTTTCTCAAAATAGTCTAATATATATAGATATTGCTTTATATAATAAATTTAATTTTAAATGTATATATATACTATTTGGTTAGAAAGGATGACATACATGAGTTCATTTAGAGAATCAATGATGGTCGCCTTTGCTTTTGTAGGTGTCGTTGTTGGTGCAGGGTTTGCCACTGGTCAAGAAATTTTTCAATTCTTTACGATTCATGGGAGTGGCAGTATTCCTGGTCTGATTATTACAGGAGCAATGATTACTGTTGGTGGTATCTTCGTTCTTAATACAGGATATCGTCTCAGAGCGTACAATCATTCACAAGCAATTCGTTACTATTTACACCCAACAATCGCCCAATTTTTTGATATTGTTTTAACATTATTTTTACTTTCTTTAGCTATTATTATGACGGCTGGCGGTGCCTCTACAATACATGAAAGCTTTAAATTACCATATTGGATTAGCTCGCTCTTATTAGTGCTATTAATCTTAGCTACACTATTTTTAAAATTCGAACGTCTTATTACTGTTTTAGGCATGGTCACTCCTTTCCTAATCATTGTAGTAACAATTATTGCTGTTTATTACTTTATAACTGGACATCTCGATTTTTCAATTGTGGATTCAGACAATAACAAACTTCAAACACATTCGCCTGGTTGGTGGTTTGATGGCTTAAACTATGCAAGTTTACAAATTGCAGCTGCTTTTAGCTTTTTATCTGTGATGGGTGGTCGTCTCCAATATAAATCTTCGACGCTTTGGGGCGGATTATGCGGAGGGCTAATTGTAACTTTTTTAATACTAATGATTAATCTTGGATTATTAACGAAATACACGGAAATCAAAGGTGTTGCCTTACCTTCACTTTTACTTGCTCAACATATATCTCCTATTTTGGGGACGATTATGTCTGTGATTATGGTGTTAGTGATTTATAACACTGTTGTCGGCTTAATGTATGCCTTTGCTGCACGTTTTAGTGAACCATTTACTACTAAATACTATGTCATGATTATCATCATGGCGATAGCAACGTACATTTGCACATTTATTGGCTTTATTTCTTTAATCGGAAAAGTCTTCCCTATTATGGGATTATTCGGCTTCATTCTACTTATTCCAATTATATTTAAAGGTTTTAAACGCTTAAAAACACTTAAAAGTTAAATTAAAAAGTTCCTAAAGCGTTTTGACTCCCTTTAGGAACTTTAATTTTTAAGTTATTTAGCTAAAAGTTCTTGCCCTTTTTCTAGTCCTTCTTGAGTTATTTCATGACTATTTACCCAAACTTCTGTAATCGTAGCACCATTCTGTTTAAATAGATTAATCACTTTTCGACTTTGTTCTAATGGTACTATCGGATCATTTTGTCCCATAGATAATAGGACTTGAACGTTACTCATATCTCTAGTTAACGTCACATCAACTGGATATAGTGGTGCGTATAGCAATGCTTTTTTAAATGGCGCTTCTGGACGTAACATTAAATTAATAGCTATATTAGAACCATTTGAGAACCCTACTAATACCGCTTTATCTAAATCAAAATGATATTGCTTTGCCGCTTCATGAATAAAATCTAATAAACGCTGTCCACGATAATTAAGATCGGCTTCATCATAAACACCTTCAGCCAGACGTTTAAAATAACGATTCATTCCATTTTCATTCACTTCACCACGAATACCTAGCAAATTATAATCAGAATTCAAAGCCGTTCCGAATGGAATTAAATCGGCTTCATCACCACCTGTGCCATGTAATAATATTAACGTTGGTGCATCTTCTTGACCTTTTCTAAAAATATGTTCCATTTCTATCCCCACTTTCTCACTATGAATTTAATTTTAATGGTGTTAAGGCTGCTTCAATTTCATGACGACGCGATTCATAGAACGGCGGCAATTGAAGTGCTGTACCTAATTCATCGATATCTTCATCAACCGTAAACCCTGGTCCTACAGTAGCAAATTCAAAGATTATATGCCCAGGTTCTTTAGAGTAAATTGCATGAAAGTAAAAACGTTCTTTCACATCTGTAACGTTAAACCCTTTATTCACCATATATTTACGCCACTCTAGTTGCGATTCATTATTAGGCACGGCCCAAGCAATATGATGAAAGATACCTGTACCCCAGCGCACACGTTGTGGATTGACAAAATTTTTGACAATAACTTGATGATGAATGTCTCCTACAGTTTGAAGTTGAACATTGTCGCTCGTAGTTTGAACATGTTCCAAACCTAAGTCATTGTGTAATAATTGTCGAGTGGCTTCTGGATTAGCAGAAAGCATAGTGACACCATGAAACCCAATAATGTCATTTGTTTTCATTTCTTCATCACTTTCAACCATTGCTAACGTTAAACCATGTATATCTTCAAATTCTAACGTAGGTTGATTAAATGATTGCGTTTGACGTGTTTTGACTCCGTGTGCATTTAAGTGCATTTCCCAACTTGTCATACTATCTTTAGGAATTCTAAATGCTAAACGACCAATCTGTCCTGAACCAATACGTCCTCTATATTGATTTGGCCAGTTAAAGAAAGTTAACACCATATCTGAATTTACTTTCTCGTTTGAAAAATATAAGTGATACGTATCGATATCTTCAAAATTAACTGTTTGCTTAATTAATTTTAAGTTTAAAATATTTGTGTAAAAATCATAAGTCTCTTGTGCATTTCCAACAATTGCAGAAATATGATGAATGCGTTGAATCGATTCCATCATGTTCGTCCTCCTTATTTATAGCTTTTACCCGTTGTGTCAAATGGTCTTACTTGTGTTTCAATATAATCTCTTTGTTCTTCTAAAAAAGGTGGTAATGATAATTTCTCGCCTAACGTTTCATATGGCTCATCACCCATAAATCCAGGTCCATCTGTTGAAATTTCAAGTAATATGTGGCCGAGACGTGCATAAAGTGCTTCAAAATAGAAGCGATCGACTAATCCAGAGTTTGGAATGCGTGCTTCTGAGTATTTTTTAATCCATTGTTCAATCGCTTCATGATTTTTAACTCTAAATGATACGTGGTGAACTTCACCATATCCTTGAAAGGCATTCGGACTTTTAGAATCTCTTCTTAAAATGACTTGTCCCCCATTACCACCTTCACCAACTTCTAATAGTACAACATCATCTTCGCTAACAACGACTTTCATGCCATATATATCTTCTAATAACTTTTTAAAATCATCGAAGTAACTTACTGTAATTTCAATTGGGCCTAAGCCATAGATTGCTTTGTCTTCTGGCACTGGTCCATTTTTCCATGGTTTACCAGGTGCTACGCCAGTATTACCTTCATCAGATACTAATTGATAATCTTGACCATCTTCTTCTTGAAATGGTAATACCTTTTTACCAAATAATGTTTGGATTCCTTCATGTTCAACACCATATTCGTCAAAACGTTTTAAATAATACTCTAATGCATCATCATTAGGTACGCGAAATGATGGTTTTGTTATTGAATTTGTGCCTTTACGGCCTTTTGGAATACCAGGAAAATCAAAAAATGTCATATCCGTTCCTGCAGAACCAACATCGTCAGCAAAGAAAGTGTGATATGTTTGAATATCATCTTGGTTAACTGTCTTTTTAACGAGTCTCATACCTAGAATTTCAGTAAAAAATTTATAATTGCGTGCTGCATCATCTGTAATTGCAGTAACATGGTGAATACCTAATAATTGATTGTTTGTCATAAATAATGCCTCCTCTATTTTATTTCGATTTCGAGATAATTTTAAATTGAAAGAAAAGTGCACATTTTTACACGTCGGCATTTTGTGCACTTAGCTTTTTGAATGTTTGTTGTAATGTCACTAATTCTTCATCTGATAACACTGAAAATGCGTGTTCTAATGTTATCGCATGTTGCGGGAATATGTCCGCCATAAATTGTTGACCTTTTTCAGTTAACGTTGCATTGTATATGCGCTTATCTCTTAAATCCTTCTCTCGTAATAGCCACCCTTTCTCCTCAAGCTGACTCACTACATACGAAATACTGCTACTAGCAATCAGTACTCTATCCCTAATACGTTGAATGGGTTGAGGACCTTTGTTATAAAGTAACTCTAGTACAGCAAATTCTGTAATATTAAGTCCATAATTTTTCACATCTCGTTGAACAATTTTTTCCAAAGTATCTAAAGTTCGATTTAGACCGACAAAAGCTTTTAATGATTGTCGCGTGCGATCCACATCCTCACCACCCTTCAATTTATTTCGATTTCGAGATAAATTATACACGCTAATATTTTTATAGTCAATACTTTTGTTTTATGCGATATAACTTCGATGCTGAATTTGGTTGCTTCTCTAATTTTCTAAGTCATGCATTGCTTATTAATTTGTAGCAACTGAAAGATTTTAAAAATTAAGCTATTCATACGTATTCTCAATCATATCTTTGTTAATTCTTTTCGTTTTTATATTTATCCCAGTTGCCCCCATCCATAGATATATCATTTGTTTGTCTTTTTAATTTGCCATCTCCACCTAATTCACTTGGAGACACACCATCTTTATAAAAATACATTGCTTTTAATCCGGGTAATTTTTTCATTGTGTCATTCGTTGGTATTTGTAAATCCCACGAATATTTATTAACGTTATCCACAGTTTTTTTATTATAGTACGCAATAAAATTAAACTCAGTTTGCTTTTTAATTTCAGGGTATTTTATTATTAAAGAATCAAACTGTTGATTAAATACGTCACCTTCCATTTTCATTAATGGCTTGAAATTTTGCTTAAACTCATCTAATCCTTCTATTCCAGGTGTTTTAACATTTAAGTACTGTTTGGTAACACCATTAAATTCTTGTTTTTTTTCAAGTTGCTCGTTCATGGCATAGTAACCATTTTTTTCAACCTCACTCTTGAATTTTAACCGTGCTTGTTCAATGTCATATTCATAGCGTTTATACATTATTGCTGCAACTGCGGCAGATGTTTCGTTTTCATGTCCGGGAGTAAACGTCGTAATAACTATCTTTCCATTGGATTCAGCAAAAATTAATCTTAGTTGAAATGGCACATCATATTTAACTGTACCAACTACTACTAAACCATCAGATTGATTTTTCTCTCCAAATCCATATGAATTTGTGTAAGCTTTAACTAAATTGATTTTACAGTCAAGACCAAATACTTCTTTCACATATTTTTTGTATTTTTTCTCGGCTTCTGCTTTATATTTTTTTAAAAAGATTTCATTTCGTTCTTTATGTTCACCAATATATTTGCCATCATAATCTTTGACGCTTACTGTTTTCGGTATATCTTTCGTTTGATCTTTGTCCATAGAAGCACAACCTCCTAAAATAAGTGATGCACATAATACTGTACTTATTAGTTTTCTCATATATTTAGCAATCCCCTATTCTGCGTGTATTGTTTGATATGTATATAAATGGTTTAATTTCTTTTTTAATATATATTTATTTTATTAAAAAGGGTTGATGATAGCAATTGAAATTTTGTCATTATAGTTCCATCCGCTACTTAATTCAATAACATCTAAATATGTTACATATTTTTTCACTTTCAATAACTATGATGTCCATTCATTCGTACCTCAACTATTTCTTTGTCAATTCTTTTCTTTTTTAATTCTATCCCATTCCCCTCCAATCATGGATATATCTTTTGTTTGTCTTTTTAATTTGCCATCTCCACCTAATTCACTTGGAGATACACCATCTTTATAGAAGTACATCATCTTTGTTCCTGGTATTTTTTTCATCGTGTCATTCGTTGGTATTTGTAAATTCCATGAATATTTATTTACATCATCTTTTGCTTTCTTATTGTAAAAAGCAATAAATTCAGTTCTCATTTCATCCATCAATTGTGGATACTTTCGACTTAAGATATCTATACGTGTATAAAAAGATTTGTCTTTAACATTAAGTAAAGGTTTGAAATCTTTTTTGAAATCATTAAGTCCTATAGAAGTATTTGTTGAAAAATTTAAATAAGGTCTTGTGACGCCTCTAAATTCTTGTTGCTTCATTAGTTTGTTATTCATTGCATAATAACCCTGCTTTTCTACTTCTTCTTTGAATTTCATACGTGCATTTTCAATATCATTTTCATAGCGTTTAAACATAAGTGCACTGATGGCAGCTTTTAACTCATTAGATTGATCAGCAGTGATTGTACTATATCCTAAGTGACCTTTAGATTCTTCAAAGTTTAAATTAAAATTAAATGGAATGTCATAGTCTACTGTCCCCATTACAGTTAATCCCTCAAAAGGTTTCCCTCCGGTAGACGTAGTGTATGAATACACTTTAATAATTTTTACATCTTTATTAAAAACTTCTTTCACATATTTTTTGTATTTTTTCTCGGCTTCTGCTTTATATTTTTTTAAAAAGATTTCATTTCGTTCTTTATGTTCACCAATATATTTGCCATCATAATCTTTGACGCTTACTGTTTTCGGTATATCTTTCGTTTGTTCTTTGTCCATGGAAGCACAACCTCCTAAAATAAGCGAGGCACATAATACTATACTTGTTGTTCTTTTCATATATTGGTCATCTCCTCTATTATGTGAGTATTGTTTGAGTCGACGTATAAAACTAACGTAAGTTGAAATTTATATTTTATAAATATTTTATATAAAAAAATTAAGACTGGCAATTGGAATTTTATGCATGAGATAAAAATTGGACAGCATATAAAGTCAAAACTAACTTTATATACTGCCCTTAATGATTCAATAATGATAGTACTAAATTACCATGTACTTGATATTATGATAATTTGGCGCAAATTTTATATATTCAAGTGATTTAAGCGTTGTTGAAGTGATGGATGTGTTGACATCAACTTTACCTTTGTATCCTCCATAATACCGAGCGCAATAAACTTTTCGAAAGCTTGGCGTTGTGCTGTCTTTGATGTAAATTGTGCAGCAAAGCGATCACATTTTAGCTCTTTAAGACGCGCATAATGGAAAAATAAGAAAAATCCAGAAATATAGAGTGATAACACAATAACTACAAATATTAACAACAATAAAACATTGTTAAAATGAATTGTACGACTAACTAATAATGCAATAATTGGTATAAATGCGACAACAACTGAGCGCATTAAGCTTAACTTTAAAATATCATGATCTTTAATATGACTATATTCATGTAGGATAAAAAACTTTAGTTCCTCTATTGACAATGCTTGTTCAATACGTCTATCTATTGCGATAACTTTACGATGTCCGCTTCCTGAAGCAAATAAATTAGGTTTAAATGGTAATTCTCCAATATATGTGGTTACTTGGTGTGTTTCCATCTCTGGTATATGTTGTTGCAACCACGTACGATCAACCTCTGTGCGGTTGCTTAAAAATAAATACATATACGGACTGATAAATGCATATCCAACTAATCCGAATGCAAAAATAAACAAATAGCGTATTTCCGTTTGTCCAAGAAGTGAAACTTGTATTACGTCAAATTTTATTAATATAACTAAGCTTAAAAATATAATTGCAATGAGCCTCATTTTAATCCTCTTTCTTAGGGAAGATAATATTTAATACAACCTTTTAAATTTACATATGTGATTTATTATATAGCGACAAAAGAATTTAAATGCTTATGTATGCATCCTGATGATAATGATGCACACATACTACTTATTCATAATACAATCATATCGATTACACTTGTCATTTTAAATGTTTTCTTAGCGCAATTCAATGTCCTAAAATGGTTGAGCCATGTTTAATTTATACCAAAAGTGATACATATATAATATAAAAAATATTAAGGAGTGATTACGATGGACAATACGATTAAACAAGGTCATAATCAGTTCTATATTGGAGAATCTGAAGACAACGCTCAAGCTGTTATTACGTTTAAACAAGTAGATAATAATGAAATTGATATTGACCATACCGGTGTACCTGACGAATTAGGAGGTCAAGGTATTGGAAAAGAACTAGTAGCAGCAGTTGTGAACTATGCTAGAGACAATCAATTGAAAATTATCGCATCTTGCCCATTTGCCAAACATGTATTAGAAACTAATGATGATTACCAAGATGTCTATCTTGGCTAATACAAATCATTGACTCAATAAAATATATTTCAAAATAGTGCATTAAGTGTCGTCTCAACTTAATGCACTATTTCGCTTTCATTGTAAATATTATAAAAATAATATGTCTTTATCGCTTGAAGCCCCATATTTTTCCTTTTTCTAACTACGTATTTCTTTATTGAAACAATACTAAGTTTCATTTACTTAAAAACCTGTATTATCAACCACTTGCCTAAAAATGTATAAACTTTGAAACTTCTATCTTGTACTTTTTATATCACAATAGTATATTTAATATACTAGATATAAATTATAAATAAAATTATCACTATAGGAGGCAATACATGATGACTTCATTCCATACCATTGAAGCAACGCACGTAACAAATATCACATTAAATGTCGCTGATTTAGCTAAAATGACAACTTTTTACAGCACTATTCTTGGTTTTTCAATAAAAGCACGCAGCGAAGAACATACTATCTTAAATGTAGGCGCAAACGGTCATACTTTAACTTTAAATTATTTAGCTGAAGGACGACATCCTAGTTTCCGAGAAGCTGGTTTATTCCATATTGCTTTTTTATTACCTAGCCGCGCTGATTTAGCCAATTTCTTGTATCATGTTAGCCGGTTAAATATCGCTGTTGGTGGTGGAGATCATCTCGTAAGTGAAGCACTCTACTTTAATGACCCTGAAGGTAATGGCATCGAAGTATACCAAGACCGACCAAGTGACCAATGGCAATGGAATGATGATTTCGTAAAAATGGATACGTTAGAAGTGAATGCTGATGATTTAATTGCACAACGTACTAATTTAGGTTGG
The DNA here is from genome assembly GCF_001839145.1 of Staphylococcus sp. HMSC62D11. Taxonomy (NCBI): domain Bacteria; kingdom Bacillati; phylum Bacillota; class Bacilli; order Caryophanales; family Staphylococcaceae; genus Staphylococcus; species Staphylococcus sp. HMSC62D11. Next base: position 136,535 of record NZ_KV840199.1, read on the forward strand.
CAAGGCTGGCCTGCAAATGGGAAAATCGGGCACTTACATTTAAAAACACATGATATAAAAGAGGCATATGATTTCTATGTTTCACAACTTGGATTAGCACATATTTCTAAATTCCCACAAGCATTGTTTATGTCAACACAATATTATCATCATCATATCGCTGTGAATATGTGGCAATCAAACCAGAAAAGAATAAGTAATACGGAAAGTTATGGCTTAGTCCATTTTGATATTTATAAACCCAATGCTGAAGAAACGCACGTAACATCACCTGAAGGCTTCGATATTACAATTCATAGTGATACCAGCACGGTTGCAGGATAGTATAAAAAAACAGAACGCATAAAGCGCTCTGTTTTTATGATGTCGTATTACAATCATAATAAATTATATTAATATAAACCTTTCGTTTGATTGCTTGTATCGATAAAGATGTTTTTAACTTGTTGATAGTTTTTAATCGCATCTTTATAAACTTCACGACCAATACCGGATTTTTTATATCCACCAAATGGCGCACCGGCTGGAATTTGGTTATACGTATTAATCCAAATACGTCCTGTTCTCATTGCTTTAGCGACATTTAAAGCACGGTTGAGGTTTGTCGTAAAGATACCACCAGCTAAACCGTATTCCGAGTCATTAGCGATTTGAATCGCTTCATTTTCATCTTCAAATTTTTCTACAACTAATACTGGTCCAAAAATTTCTTCTTGTGCCAATTTATGACTATTATCTTTTAACTCAATGATTGTAGGTTCAAAGAAATATCCTTTATCGCGACCATTATCAGTTAGACGATGGCCACCTGTTAAGATAGTTGCACTGCTATCTTCTTCTGCAATTTTAATATAGCTTTCAATTTTTTCTATTTGATCTGGCCCAGTTTGAGCACCCATTTTAATATCTTTATCGAAAGGATCGCCAACTTTGATATTTTCAAAAGCTTCTTTCAATTTAGGAATGACTTTATCATAAATTGAAGTCTGTACTAGTAAACGTGAGCCTGCACTACATACTTCACCTTGGTTAAATAAAATTCCAAGTTGTACACCTTCAACTACTTGATCTAAATTTGCGTCATCAAAGATAATGTTTGCACTTTTACCACCAAGTTCTAAAGTAGTCGGAACAATACGTTCAGCACCTGCTTTTGCTACGCCATAACCAACATCTGTTGAACCTGTAAATGATAATTTATCCACGCCTTCATGTTTAAAGATGGCATCGCCAGATTCAGAACCTTTACCAGTTACAACGTTAACTACACCTTTCGGTAATACGTCTTGGAACACTTTCGCAAGTTCTATGAGTGATAACGGTGTAGATGATGATGGTTGAATGACAACGGTATTACCTGCAGCTAATGCTGGCGCGAGTTTCCATGAAGATAATAGGAATGGGAAGTTCCATGCGACAACTGCTCCAACTACGCCGACTGGTTCATTTACAACTAAACTCATTGTATTGTCATCAATTTGATTAACACTACCTTCATCAGTTGTTAACACACTTGCAAAATATTTATACTGATTTGCTGTTTGAGGAATATCAATCGTAGACGTTTCACGGTACGGTTTACCGTTTTGTAACGACTCAACAGTCGCAAAATGTTCTTTTTTTTCAAGTATGCGACGACTAATTTCTAATAAATAGTCCGCTCGTTCTTCTTTAGAAATTTTACTCCAGCTGTCAAAAGCATCCTGAGCTGCTTTAACCGCTTTATCAACATCTGCTTGATTGGCTTTAGCTACTTGTGCTAATGTTTCTCCGTTAGCTGGATTAGTTACGTCTAATGTTTCTCCACTATCACTTGCTTGAAATTCTCCATTGATAAATAAATCATATTTTTCATCTATAAAATCTCTTATATTTACATTTGACATTGGTCATCATCCTTTACTTAGAATTTATAAAAGGCCATGTGCAATACGTTCGATGCGGTAAAGCCTGTAGAAAATAATGAAAGCGTTTTCTACGTATTTAGTATTTTACCTTTTCTGCGTAAAAAATAAAAACAACTTGCTTATAACGTATTACCAATTTAGCCGTACTTAAAACATGATGATATGCTAACTTTACATTAATATCTTATATTTTAATTATGCTTATAAATTTAAAAAGCTATTAAACTGCTAACTATACTATATTTTATTTCACTGTCTTATGGTAAAATGGTTATAATTATATAAAATATTTATATAGTGGCGTCCTTACATTTATTCCAACTAGAAAGTAGTAGCAAACATGTAAGGCATTATTAAATCATATTAAGGAGTGATCATGTGAAATTTTATCAACAACAGCGTTTTGGAATTCGTAAATTTGCAATAGGAATAGGATCAGTTGCCCTAGCAACAGTAGTATTTTTAGGAGCGAATCAAGATGCGTATGCTTCAGAAACTAGTCGTACAGCTACAGAACAAAATCAAAGTCACGCTCAGCATCAGGCAAATACTCAAAATCAACACACATCTGGTAAACATACATCAGAAGTCGATATTACAAGTCCATATGGTAAAACAACAGACATTATAGAAAAAAATAATTCAAATCAAAATAGTAGTTCACACAGCAAAACTGAAATTATTTTAGGCTCTACGGATGGTGAATGGCTCATCAATGACATAACGATTATCAATAGTGAAACGCATCACACAAGTCAAAATAATCACTCTAGTCACAATATTAAAACCGAAAAACAATCTACATCTAAAAAAATTCAACATGCAAGCAGTAGTGTTAAAACTGTAAGTCAACAAAGAACTAGCCAATCTCGTTTAACTAAACAAACTGTTCAACATCAAAGTCAAAAACAAAACGTCGAGAAACATAGTAAAATAGTTAATCCATCGACAGCAGCAGTGAATGTGGAACAACCTTTTAATCCTTCACAACATAATGAATTAAATCACACTCATCAAACATTAATCAATCAAACTAAAAAGCCAACAGTTACTCACGCTACTTCATCAAATATGACTGTCACAGCACCGATTACTCATAAAGCATTACCAAATACAGGTAAAGAAGAAACGCCCGAACATAGTATGGCATTAGCTTCAATACTCGCAGTACTTGGCTCAGCACTCTTTATGCGCCGTCGAAAACACATATAATACAAAACAGTCTGGGGCATCATTTTGTTTTAGGCTATGATATATATGTATTGGCAGTAGTTGACTAGATAGAAAATACGCTTATACTAAGCTTTTTTCAATCCTAGTCAACCTTGCTGGGGCGGGACTACGAATTCATTATGAATGCTGTCCCGCTCCCTTACTTAATCATTTAACATGCTATTACATCATTACTTATTTAACCCATTCAATGACATCTGTTGCTGGCTGACGTACTTTTCCTTTTGGCTCATCTTTTCTATAACCAAAGGCCACCATAACTGAAGGTGCAAAATGCACTGTATCAATAACGCCCTCATCTTGTAATATTTCCGTCACTTTATCCAAATCGAAACCTTCCATTGGACATGAATCAATTCCGAGTAATGCTGCTGAAGTCATCATGTTTGCTAAGGCTATATATGTTTGTTTGCTAGCCCAATCCAACAAAGTACGTTCGCTATCATTTATATGAAAATTTGTTTGGAAATCATTGAACTTTTGTTCAACTGCTGGGATGGTATGTGTATCATATTTCTTAATGTCTCTGAGGATATGTTGAACATAGTCCGACTGTGCCGTAACATTTTTACGAGCCAAAATAACAACGAAACGACTAGCTGTATCAAGTTGTTTTTGTGCACCCCAACTATAAGGTTTAAGTTTATCCTTTAGTTCTTGACTCTCAATGACAACAAATCGCCATGGTTCTAATCCAAGAGAACTCGGTGACAGCCGTCCTGACTCTAAAATCGTTTGCATATCTTTATCGCTAACTTGTTTTGATGAATCAAATATTTTCGTCGCATGGCGAAAATTTAATGCATTAATAATTGTTTCATTCATTTGTGACATGATAAAGCCTCCTGAAATAGTAGTGTGACTTAAATTATAAAATATATAATCAGTACAAAAAAGTATTGTGATTATCCAATTATTTAAAACCCACATACCACTATGGCAAAATACAAAGCAAGAATTATAAAATATGTGTAAATATTTTCATATTGTTGCTTTGGTACAATTTTATAACAAAAAATGTGATGCAAACTATTGATTTGTGAAATAATTCACAATATAATAATATTGTAGGTAAGAGACTTGTAGACACTATAACACAAGCCAATATTATTACAGCTTACTTATATATCGTATAACGTCTTATATTTATATAACTATATCATCTAGGAACAGGAGAGATTATTTCAATGACAAAAATTATGTTTTTCGGTACGCGTGATTATGAGAAAAAAGATGCTTTAAATTGGGGTAAAGCACACAATGTTGAAGTCGTTACTTCAGAAGAAATCTTAAGTGCTGATACTGTAGATCAATTAGAAGGATTTGACGGTGTTACAACAATGCAATTTGGGAAACTAGAAGATTCTGTTTATCCTAAATTAGAAGGATATGGAATTAAACAAATTGCACAACGTACTGCTGGTTTTGATATGTATGACTTAGATTTAGCTAAAAAACACGGCATTGTTATTTCAAATGTACCAAGTTATTCACCTGAAACAATCGCTGAATATTCTGTATCTATAGCTTTACAATTAGTACGTAAATTCCCATTAATTGAAAAACGCGTTCAAGCACACAACTTCAAATGGGCAGCACCTATTATGTCAACACCGGTTAAAAATATGACAGTTGCAATTATTGGTACAGGACGTATCGGTGCAGCAACAGGTAAAATTTATGCTGGCTTCGGTGCTAAAGTAGTAGGCTTTGATGCATATCCAAATCACTCTTTAGATTTCTTAGAATATAAAGACTCTGTGGAAGAAGCAATTAAAGATGCAGATATCATTTCATTACATGTACCTGCAAACAAAGAAAGCTTCCATTTATTCGATAAATCAATGTTTAGCAAAGTGAAAAAAGGCGCTATTTTAGTAAATGCCGCTCGTGGTGCTGTTATCGACACACCAGCTTTACTTGATGCAGTCAATGATGGTACTTTATCAGGTGCAGCAATTGACACTTATGAAAATGAAGCAGATTACTTCACTTATGACTGGACAGGTAAAGATGTTGACGATCCAACATTATTAGAATTAATTCGTCACGAAAATATTTTAGTAACACCACACATTGCTTTCTTCTCTGATGAGGCAGTAAGAAACCTTGTTGAAGGTGGATTAAATGCTGCGTTATCAGTCATTGAAACTGGTAAATGTGACACTCAATTAAACTAATATAGATTAAATTTAATATATACAAAGCGCTAAACAAGCGATATGACTTGTTTAGCGCTTTTTTCCTTAAGATAAGACCACATCATCTATAACCTGTAATACGCCTTGTTCATCATTGCTTGGCGCAACTGCATGCGCTATATCAAATAATTCAGAATCATTACTATTAGCCATCACATAACTATAATGGGCCAATGCCAGCATATCTTTATCATTATTAGCATCTCCAAAAGCCATGAGTTCACTAGGTTTGATATGCCACTTTGTTAACAAACCTTTAAGCGCTTCCCCTTTTGTCATATTAGGCATAATTACGTCAATACTATCATGCCCACTCGATACTAAACTTGCAATATACTTAAAGCGTATAGCCATATCTTCATCAAGCGTAGGATGCGTTGTCCGATTGATATTAAAAGCAATTTTTACATAATCATCGTCTGGTAATACGTTAAACGAATCAATTTCCTCCAATTGGTGATAATAAAAGTGCGCATTCTCTTTAAAAGGTTGTGACGTATCCTTTAAAATATAAGCACTTTTTAAGCCACATATAATAAACTCTCGAAGTCCTTGTTCTAACATTAAATATTGCACCAAAGATTGGTAGTCTTGTATATCAAAACTCTTATAATCATATAAGCTGTTGCCTTGATAAATCACAGCACCATTTTCTGCAATAAAATACATCTCTTTATCACCAAAAATAGATCTAAGCTTTGCATATTGATTTCCACTTGCTGCTATAAACTTAATATTTTTATCTTGAAGTTTCTGAAATTGTTGATTAAATCTTACTTCATCATAATGTTTTTGACTGTCTAAAAATGTCCCATCCATATCCACAGCAATCGCTTTAATCATAAATGAATGATGCCTCCTATACCTTTCACAATTTTTCACTACTAATTATATAGTGTCTATACGTCATCATGAAGTAACGACTATCATTATGAAACTATGTTCAGATTATGAAATCACTTTCATAAGTGAAAAAAATAAAAGCTCCCCCTCTATAAAGAGAGGAAGAGCTTTTTTAAATGGTTATATGATACTTACTTATTTAACGTTTTTGCGACGAAAAGCACTAAGAAGTAAGATACTACCAACAAGAGTCATTAAATATGCTAATGATAATGATGTTGTTTCACCAGTTTCAGGTAGAGCATAGCGTTTTGTAACAACATCTCTATATTGAGCCATTGCTTCAGTCATTGTATAGCCATAACCATGATATGATACATGACGGTTATATGCTTGATGTTGTACTGCTTGATGAGCGTAGTTAGCATGTGCTTGTCCGTGATCATATTGACTATGAGTATAGTTTTCATAATGACTGTAATGTTGATGTCCAGCGTTACCTTGATGTCCTACAAAGTTATTAACACCATGATGTGAATGTTGTCCATTAAAGTCATGTTGTCCTTTGTAATGGTTGTGGTAGTTATTATAACCTCCATTAAAGTCTTGATGTTGATGGTTATATGATTGATGGTTTGTGTGTTGATGTGTTTTTGTGATTTCAATTGGTTTTCTTGGAATTACAATACTTGGGTGATTATTGAAATCAATATGCACATTACCTGCTTGATCAATATAATAATATTTGATTGTTGCACGTGTGCCTTGGATACATGGAACACAAACTTCTCGACCATCAGCTAAGATAATCACAGTATTTTTATCTTGGTCAATGTAATAATGTTTAACTGCAGAAGGTGTTGGTTTAACATCTTGTTTTTGAATTTGTTTTGATGCTTCAATAACTACTTTTCTACCATCACTAAAGATAATAATTGTATTGCCTGATTGATCTTTTTGAATATCTTTTACTGTAACTGAATGTCCGTTTTGACCTCCAGGAATAGTAATTGTGTGTCCATCACTAAATTCAATGATAGTGTTTCCATCTTTAGTTAATTTTTGACTTACAATATGAATAGACTGACCATCTTTACCGTTATAGCCATTTTGGCCGTTATAACCATTTTGACCATTGTAGCCATTATTACCATTGTAACCATTTTGACCATTATTTCCGTCACGTCCGTCGCGGCCATCTCGTCCATCACGGCCTTTTTCTATTGTAATTGTATTACCATCACTAAAGACTACAACCGTATTGCCTGATTGGTCTTTATGACTTTCTTTTACAGTGACTGAATGTCCATCTTGGCCTCTTGGCACAGTAATTGTATGTCCATCACTAAATTCAACAATTGTATTGCCTTCTTTAGTTACTCTTTGACTCACAATTGTAATTGATTTGCCATCTTGACCGTCACGTCCATCGCGACCTTTTTCTATTGTAATTGTATTACCATCACTAAAGACTACAACCGTATTGCCTGATTGATCTTGATGGCTTTCTTTTACTGTAACTGAATGTCCATCTTGACCTCTAGGTATAGTGATTGAGTTTCCATCACTAAATTCGACAATTGTATTGCCTTCTTTAGTTACTCTTTGACTCACAATTGTAATTGATTGACCATCCTGACCTTTTTCACCACGATCACCTTTATCACCTTTTGGTATTGTGATTGAATGTCCATCTGTGAATTTAACAATTGTTCCACCTTGAGCATCTTTTGTTATTTCTTGAATGCTAACTGAGTGTCCATCTTGACCTTTAGGAACTGTAACTGTTTTGCCATCACTGAAGTGGATAACTGTGTTACCAGCGCCATCTGTTGTTGTGTTCGTTACGGTAATTGATACGCCATCATGACCATCTCGTCCATTTTGTCCATCGCGACCTTTTGGTACGGTTACTGTTTTACCGTCGCTGAAGTGGATAACTGTATTGCCAGCACTATCTGTTGTTGTGTTCGTTACGGTAATTGATGTGCCGTCTTGGCCTTTATCACCTTTCG